>MGYE01000085.1:4425-6847 GCA_001801625.1 Gammaproteobacteria bacterium RIFCSPHIGHO2_12_FULL_42_10 | reverse complement strand
AAAAAAGTATTACGCGTTGTGAATCACGCTTGAAACAACAATATCAATCAGTTCATGTTACTTATATTGAATCAGTACAGCATCCATTAAGCACATCAGACAGCGCCGATTTTAGTAGAGCAGCCTTATATCAGAGATTGGATCAGCCACAATTAAATAATGAGCGATTAACCCCCCAACAATTTGCCAATGTATGTTTCTCAAAACTGGCAGCAGAAGACTACTGGCGTCTGGTTATTACTGGCGAACAGCAAATTCGTGATCGTGAACGCGGCTGGCTGGGCTGGGAAAGCCGAGAAAAAAATTCAGTATACGCGATGGAGGATGCTTATCGCTTTATCTCTGCCAATATAGAGCAAACCATTACTGCAGATGTTGTTGGTCAAATTCATAAAATAGCCACTACCGGTATTACCGGAACGAATGGCAAATTGGTGGAATTGAATGAGGCAGTGATTCCCGGTGCATACCGCACGACAGAAATCGGATACCATTGTGCGGTCGGCACCATCAACAGTATCGAAGGCATGAAGTATTATCAGGATTTACTCAAAGAAAGCAGAAATCCTGACGTGTTCTACTGCAGCGAAAGAGATGGAATATCTGAATTTGGTACCATCCAGCTAAAATATCGAGCCAAAAAAGCGCCGCAAGAATTTTTACGCATCCAGATACAAGAAGCGCTGAACGAATATCAGCGTGATATCGCCAAACCTGAAATACAAAACAATTATCTCGATATCATCCGCGTTATCATGCGTTGTGTAAAAAAAATGGAAATTGCGCACGTGTACCGCGACGGAAATGGCAGAACCATGTATGCCATTATGAATATGATGCTGATGCAAAACAGGTTGCCGCCCGCAATTTTATTTGATCCGAATTACATTGATGGCTACACCGAAAATGAATTAGTGGATGTTGTATTGCATGGTATGCAAAATTATTTTTGTGTATTAGATCACGGTTATTATCCAGGCGGCAAGCCAACAGCAGATCTCATTCACGATAATATCGCATTTGCAAACACACAAAATGAAATAACTTTTTTACCATCTGGGAAGGAGGATTTTTGGATAACGAAACTTGGAATTTTTAATGTTGGTCTTGATACCGAAGTTGTTGTGAACCAATACAAAGGGCAAGGCAAGGTAACGGTAGCAAATAAATTATTAGATCAACTGCGCGCTGATTTTTTACGTTTAGTTGCTACTGGCCAAACAGGACTGGTAAGTTTATATCTGAAGAATAGGATGGACCCAAGATTAACAGATAAATACGGTAATCATGCAGTAGTCATAGCTGCCTATTACGGCCATCTGGATGTTGTACGTTTGCTGTTAAAGACAGCGCCGGATTTAGTAAATCAAAGCGGTCAAGATCAGATGAGCGCATTATATGTGGCGGCACGCAATGGTCATGCTGCAATAGTCCGCGAATTGTTAACTCATCAAGCTGATCCACACGCTTGCAGCGCTTACGGTGACTCACCAGCTCAAGTTGCTGAGCAACATGCACATCATTCCATTGCAGCGTTGATTGCAACTGCGGCTGACAATGTTACTGCGCCTATGCAAACTAACGATCTACCCGAGTATGTTCCGCAGTCATTTTATTTTCGCGGCATCACCCCTAATCTTGAAGCGAAAGACGGGGCAAATAAAATTCTTGCAGTGCTGAGTGGCAAACCGTGTTTTGCTAATTGGCTGGATACAGCAATAAAAGTGTTGGCAAACGCTGATAAAGATTTATTAAACTCGCCTTTTGTTGTGACGGCGTTATGTCGCATATTCAATGATGAATTGATCTCAAAGCATGATCATCTCAGATATTTCAAACGTGACAGGTTTGCAGAGTTATATCATGCTCTTTGCGCGCTGGATGTAAGCAACTACCAGCTCGAGGATAAGTTATTGGTGCAGCAAGCAAAGAATAATGCGATTGCCATGTATGCTGCAAAACCACTTAATTATAATTCAAAGCTGCCAGATTTGATTACCCGCGTACAGGAAGCAAGTTTGCATCTACTGCAAACTAACCTTGATGAAGAACAAGCTCTGGCAAAGATCTCAAATCCTGATTATATCGCGATACTGGCTTCTTATTTGCGGGAGTATAATTGGGTTGATAACCTGAAGGTACTAATCAATACCTATACTGGGTACTGCGAACGCATTATAGACTGCCTGATTACCAGTGGCTTGCTTAATAGCAAATTGTCGAAAGATTCTGAAATGAAATTCTTGGATCTAGTTAAGGCGATACCACAGCCAGCACTGCGTGAAAAAGTAGGCCGCTTTGTGTTGGCTGATCAGCAATTATTTTCTGCATGTTTTGCAATTGATAACGATTTGGCGGAGAAAATTGCTTTGCTGCCTGACTGTAATAAAGTTGTATTTAACCGATACATGTCAGAACCAGT
>MGYE01000085.1:4005-4372 GCA_001801625.1 Gammaproteobacteria bacterium RIFCSPHIGHO2_12_FULL_42_10 | reverse complement strand
GCTGGAATATTGGATTCTTTCTGCGATATGAAAGATTTGATAAATCTTGCGCCACAGCTGCGTGAAGATTTATTTGCAATGCTGATAATTGATTTACCGCGGCTAAAAATATTAATGAAATCGTTTTTTAAAGTCGAGAATTTGCTAACCATATTTAATGGGGCGAATCAAATTGCCGTTATCTGGTCAACATTGCTGAATAACCCAGACTTTTATCTCCAGTGCTTTTCATCAGTTGATGATTATAAACGTGCAGCTGAAAAGAGCCCATCACTGAAGAAAACGTTATTTGCGATTCTGAATAGAAATCCGCTTTACTACGAAATGCTGCATCTTAAATCATCTTCATTTTTAGATCTGTTGCAAA
>MGYE01000085.1:3051-3959 GCA_001801625.1 Gammaproteobacteria bacterium RIFCSPHIGHO2_12_FULL_42_10 | reverse complement strand
GTCGACATCTGAGCAAGCCGCAAGCGTTGTTAAGCTTGACTCAGATTTACTGCTACTTGCTGCCAAGATTCCATCTAAGAAGCGCCAGTTATGGAACGCGTGGCTGAAGTACGGGGACAGCTCCGGAATGGAGCACACTACACAAGAGTTGAAAAAAGTGTTTACCGATCCTCGTGATCAGGAAAAAATTGACAGTCGCCACCGTGCTGCTCTTGCTCGAGAGGCTAGCGCCAGTAAGCTAGGCATGTATGGACGTCGCGTAGACTGGCACAAGGCAAGTGATGATCATGAAAGAGGATATGGGCATAGCAGGTTTAATCGCTGGTATTGATATAACTCAAGCTGAGATGCAACTAATGCGGCAAATTCACCAATAGTCATTTTTTTTTGCTATTTTCATGTTGCTTGCCCGGTTCTGCGAGGACGCTGACGTTGCCGATATCATGGCCAAATCCTCGTTATATTAAATAGAACGATAGTACTACTTAATAGCACGTCATTTGGACATAAAAATCAAGCTCGGAGCGTTTTCATTTGCCAATCCACGCAAGTCTTTCTCACCTCTGGAAAACCACCTGTCACGGCAAAAGAATTGGCGAGCCTGCAAGGTTTTGTTTTCTCTGGCTAGAAATGAGGCATCCGCGCCGTACTGAATGAATATCACCATCACCGCGGAAATTCTATCGCGTGATTCCGGGTCACGGAGATCATGTTCAGCAGCCATTATTTGCAATGGTGTTAGGCCTTTATTATTTTTCGCGTTGATATCCGCGCCCCGTCTGACGAGCGCCTTGACCAGGTCTTCAATCCAGTCCGCGGGTGTGCCGTTAAAATCAGCTCGGGCCAGATGATGCAGCGCGGTATTTCCTCGCGCATCCTGAAATACAGGATCAGCGCCATTTTGCAGC
>MGYE01000085.1:0-3035 GCA_001801625.1 Gammaproteobacteria bacterium RIFCSPHIGHO2_12_FULL_42_10 | reverse complement strand
TCATTTAGTTGCTTTAATAGTGAATCCACAATCTCACCCGTATTATCTGACTGAGCAAGATACTTGATTGTTTCAATAAAACTGTTTTTATCGATGCACGGGTGTTGCGCTAACATTCTTACGATATTCAAGCGATGGTGTGCCGCGGCTTCAACGATAGGCTTATGAAAGCCTCTTTGTGTAACATTTGGGTCTTCAGCGGTTGCAATTCTTGCTTCTACGGTTTGTTCGTAGCCCTGGCGTGCGGCTAGCCACAGTGGCTTGAGTTTATAAGTATCCAGTCTGCCAAGCAGCGTATCGCGGCGCTTGGTGTCTTTCATGCCATTTAAATCTTCTCTGGCAAAATAGGCGCTCTTAATGCCGCGCTTATCATTTTTATAACCTATAGACTCTAAAAACTCTGGAGTGATACCCGGCACGTCAATAAAATTAAGCCCAAAAAGCGCCGTCTCTCCCAGAAAACTGAATCTTTCACTCTCTTTGTCTTTATGACTGCTTAAATCCACACCCATTGCATAATCAAGCAGCCGTTCCATCGCTTCAAAGTTTTCAAGATATTTCAATGCCTTTCTAATTGAAGCACCATTTGCCAGCAATGCTTCCATGATATGAAAATTGCCATCCATCGCTGCCTTTGCGAGATAAGTTTCGTCAATTCGACAGGCGCCTTCCGCGCTGGCCCCCGCACTTAATAAATAATCGACAATATCATCAAACCCCCAATGCACCGCGACGCCTAACGGCGGCCTGAAGCGGTAAGAATCGGGATCGGAATCCAGTTTTGCTCCGTGCTCAACGAACAGCTTCACCATTTCCAGATTGCCGGATTCGACAGCCAGACAGATAAAATGAATATCGTTGTTAAATCTGGGGTCGTGGTATTTATTGTCAACTGTGAGCTGATTTGTATCAAAGGCGTCTTCGATGGTTTTGATGTCACCGTTTTTTACGGCGTTGATTAGATCTTCTTGTGTGTATACGGTTCCCACTCTTCTGCTCCTATGTTTCTTTACGTGCCATCTTTGCACATACTGATTAGCAATCTCAGGGTGCATACAGGGTGCAATGCGAATGCACGGCAATGTACTTCGGTGCACAAAGCTGAACAAGTAAAATATTCTAACAAACTAATTTATTTAATCTTCTTGTTCACCGCTGTTCACACTCGTTCACGGTGTAACATTATCACACGCCATCGGGAGGCAGAAGTCGCAGGTTCGAATCCCGTCACCCCGATGAAAAATAACGTATGTTGCCAAGCCAGTTATGTGTTGTTGAGTCCTAATTCCCTCTATTTTTAAGCAATTTACTTATTTAAGTACACATAATATATATAACGGTATATCCTAATAGGCAGACAAAGTATAGGGTAATGGCCATGAAAAAAATGGAAGTCGTTCGTGTTTTTCTTGGCATATTCTTGCAGCTTATATTGCTGCCCTTTAGCCTTTTTTTTATTTTTGGATTTCAAGCCAGCTTTGAATACCCCTTTCCCAACATGGGTCATTTGATTTATTTTTGTTTGTTAGTAGGTTCTTTGTGGCTATTTATCCTTTTAAGTACTTCTCTTCCAGGACATAAAAAAATATCTTATTTTATAGCAACCACCATTTGTGTATTTTTTATTTATGTTGTATTTTTTCCCTGGATAAAATCGGTATATCACCCCGATTATTAATCAAATAATTACGACCATCTACTCATACAATCACAAATCTCAGGGTACATACAGGGTGCAAGCAATAAATATCACACACATTAGCTCACAACCCTTTTACAGTTAGATCAATCGGTAAGATGCTTCACATTAGGCATTCTAGAAAATTTCTTATCGAATGTAATAACATCACAATTTTCTTTTTTGCTCTCTGCAAAAATAAGGCTATCGGAAAAGTCCACATTGTTTGACTGATACAATTGCAATGCTGCTGAAAATTCATGTTCGCTCTGCAATTGAAATGATTCATTTACTTGAAGATGCTGCAAGACAGGTATAATTTCAGATTTCCCTAAACCATATGCTGCTTGACACACCCAAACTAATTCGACTTGCACTATTTGCGGAACAAATACCAATTTAGCTTTTTTAGCAAACTGCCGGGCCAATTTGACCTGCTCAATCTGCTTGTCATCAGTAACAAGAATTCTTACTAAAACATTTGTATCAACCGCCTGCATTGCCACCTCTCTTGTTAATTGCATCTTCAATGTCTTTCAGGCTGGCAGAGGATTTGGGATGACAAATACCAAAAGCAGCCTCAATATTCGTTTCCTTACGAAACAAAACAACATGTGAATCTTCTATGATGAAACCAATTTTATCGCCTGGATGCAAATCTAGCTGTTTCCTGATATCTGCTGGGATTGTGATTTGACCTTTTATGGTCATGGATGATGAATGCATATATGACACCTCATATGTATTACTATATTGTTTTAGTATTACATATAACTAATACTATGTATATATAAATTGTAGTATTACCTTCTGTTATTTATCATACAGTTATTAAACTATTAGCATACAGAGTACAGAGTGTCAGACGTCGACTCCTTACCCCAATACCATATAAATACAACTCCTTACAAAATCAACTTATCTGCATTATCCACTAAAGACGAACTCCCTCTCCCGCCCACTACAGTTGAGAAGTCGCATGAAATTGCAGCGGGAGAGGGCCGGGGAGAGGGAACACTGTGATGCGTTTTATGTCTCTGTTGCTAGATCATCTGTACCCTCTCCCCGGCCCTCTCCCGCTGTGGTTTCATACAATTTGTGACTTGCTTTAGGCGGGAGAGGGAGTCTTTCTCATGAGAGTTGTGCAGACTACATAGCAGAGTTGATGTCGCAGCTGTTAGATCATCTGCACATCATGCAAATCTGCATTATCCACTAAAGACTCTAGACTCCGCCCCGCATAAAACGCAGAGCTCGCAATGACGAAATTCTTTATGCAACACATTGTGGTTCACATTGATCTGGTCTACGATGATTCCGCAACAAATCAATTACAAAATAAGGAAATATTATGAAA
>MGYE01000084.1:11091-22451 GCA_001801625.1 Gammaproteobacteria bacterium RIFCSPHIGHO2_12_FULL_42_10 | reverse complement strand
TGTGGTAATGCGAGATTAGCACTGTCTTGTTGTTTGGTAGTCAACGTGTAACTTGAAAATTTTTCTTCTTTTTCGTTGAAATCAGATGCGCGTATTCGCTCTACTTCATACTGTGGTGTTAATAAATGTGCGTTCGGCGCAATAATAATGGCAACTTGTTGGCGGCTTTCAATGTCTATGATTGCTTGACGTTTTTCATTAAGCAAATAGGAGGCGATATCAACAGGTACAATTGCGCGCACTTGCTTGGTGTTATCTTTCAATGCCTCTTCTTCAATGAGACGCATAATCGATAAACTGAGTGATTCAATGCCGCGAATTGTGCCTTGACCCGAGCAACGCGGGCAGGGCATACGACTTGAATCTCCAACAGATGAGCCTAAACGTTGTCGAGACATTTCTAACAAACCAAATCGTGAGATATAGCCTACTTGGACGCGCGCTCTGTCTACAGATAGAGCTTTTTTGAGGCGCTCTTCGACTTCGCGTTGATGGCGGGGTTGTAACATATCGATGAAATCGATCACAATTAATCCGCCACTATTTCGAATGCGTAATTGTCTGGCAATTTCATCGGATGCTTCGAGATTGGTATCTAAAGCTGTTTCTTCGATATCGCCACCTTTAGTGGATTTAGCGGAATTCACATCAATCGAGATGAGTGCTTCGCTGTAGTCAATAATGATGGATCCACCTGAGGGTAAGCGAATTTCTCGCCGAAATGCCGATTCGATTTGGCTTTCAATTTGGAAGCGATTAAAGAGAGGCGTTGAATCACTGTATAATTTAACGCGATGTACAAAGTCAGGACGTACTATTTTTAGATGATTGACGACGTCTGTGTAAACATCCTCTCGATCTATTAAGATTTCGTCGATATCCTGACGTAGATAATCGCGTAATGCACGAATGACGGCGTTGCTTTCTTGATAAATTAAGAAAGGAGAAGAGCGCTCTCCTGCTGCTTGCTGAATGGATTGCCATAAGCGCAATAAAATATCTAAATCCCACTGCAATTCTTCTTTTGAGCGACCGCCGCCTGCTGTGCGGATAATCAGCCCCATTTCTTCTGGTAGAGATAAATCGCTTAAGACTTGCTGCAAATCGTTTCGTTCATTGTCATCGATTCTGCGGGAGACGCCGCCAGCTTGCGGATTATTTGGCATTAAAACCAAATAGCAGCCAGGCAATGAGATAAAAGTAGTGAGCGCTGCTCCTTTATGGCCTCGCTGTTCCTTTTCAACTTGAACAATAATTTCTTGTCCTTCCTCTAAGACCTCATTGATGCTGGGTCTTCTGCCATGTTCATGTCCGCTTGATTTAAAACAAAGAGGAGAGACTTCTTTGAGCGGTAAAAATCCGTGCCGTTCTTCTCCGTAATCAATAAAAGCGGCTTCTAGGCTGGGTTCAATACGCGTGACTCTGCCTTTATAAATATTTGATTTTTGTTCGCGCTTTGTAGATTCGAGAATTAAATCATATAAAAACTGACCATTTGCTAACGCGATACGCAACTCCTGGTCTTTGTGAGTTGCGTTCATAAGCATTCTATTCATTTAAAATCATCCGCCTTGATGTGCCAAAGCGCGGCGAGAATGGATCTTTTTCTAAGAGGTGACACCTCTTTTAATTAACTTAAATTCATTTTGGAATGATCGCAGGCATTTATTGGTTGTCTGGGCATCATTGCACTGTAAATTGAATTTCTATTACGCCTTGTTCTGATATCAACAATGGCGCGGTCTATTCTCTTTAACCAACACTAGGCACGCTTAAAATTAAGTGATATTTTATCGGGGTATTCCGATCTGCATCTCTTTCAGTTACTCTTTTAGAGATATATATTTTACAACAGTCTACGGAAAGGTTTTTATTATCCGCCAAACTGTAATACTATCAAGACTTTGGTTTTATATCAATTAAAAAATGACAGAGACCTCCCACAAGAAAACTGCCGTGCAATATATTGCCGCTACAGAAGATGATTCTGGTCAGAGAATTGACAATTTTTTGATGCGTCATTTGAAGAATATACCCAAATCTCGTCTATATCGATTGCTGCGCAAAGGTGAAGTGCGTGTTAATTCGAAACGGGTATCTGCTTGTTATAAGTTAAATCCAGATGATCGCATACGATTGCCTCCCGTCTATCTGGAAGCGGTCGCGCCATCCGCCGTACCAGGCAATACATTGCTTGTTATGCTTAAAAAATGTACAATATATGAAGACAAAAATTTATTAATCATTAATAAGCCTGCCGGTTTGTCGGTTCACGGAGGTAGTTCAGTAAAAATTGGATTAATAGAGGCGCTACATCATTTATATCCGGAATGGCCGGCGCTTGAGTTGGCGCATCGATTAGATGCCGAGACATCAGGATGTTTAATACTTGCCAAAAAAAGAAGTATTTTAAAAGAGCTGCATGAATTATTTCGTTTAGGACAGATTAAAAAAATTTATTGGGTCTTAACAAAAGGTAAGTGGAGAAAAAATGATCTGCGAGTGACGCAGCCTCTTTATAAACACTATGGCTCAGCAGGTAAACATAAGGTGGTTGTGAGTAGCGAAGGCAAACCATCTTGTACCATTTTTCGTTCATTAGCCGACTATTCAGATTGTTCATTAATGGAAGCAGAGTTATTGACAGGTCGTACTCATCAGATTCGCGTGCATGCAGCGCATCTGGGTCACCCTGTTTTGGGGGACGATCGCTATGGCGATCCACATGCCAACTTAACGATGAAAAAAATGGGTCTGAATCGACTATTTTTACATGCAAAGGAAATTGATTTTGTTTTACCTTCAACAAAACAACATATTCAAGTGAACGCACCGCTTGATTCTGAACTATTGTTGATGATTGAGAAGCTTAACCCGGATACTTCATCATACGCTATATGATGAAGTATCCGGGTTAAGGTCTGTTGAATGTAGTGAGCTATCTTGAGGAATGATCATGTCAGATGAAATCGAATTACTAGAAAAAATACCACAACGTGGTATTTATCTTCTTCCTAATCTGCTTACTACCGCTGCATTATTTGCCGGTTTTTACGCGATTGTAGCTGCAATGAAAGGCCTATTTGATACAGCGGCCATTGCAATTTTTATTGCAATGATAGCGGATGCTTTGGATGGCCGTGTTGCACGCATGACTAATACACAAAGTTCATTTGGCGCACAGTATGATAGCTTATCTGACATGATCTCCTTTGGTGCGGCGCCCGCTTTAGTGTTGTATAGTTGGTCATTATTTCATCTTGGTAAAATCGGTTGGCTCGCTGCATTTTTGTATACGGCAGGCGCTGCATTGCGTTTGGCCAGATTCAATACGCAATCTCATGATAAATGCTATTTTCAAGGACTCCCGTCTACTTTAGCAGCTGGTTTTATGGCGAGTGTTATTTGGTTGTTATCTAATTATGGGATCTCAGGTTATTATGCGGCCCCACCCGTTGCTCTGATTACGCTTTTTACTGCGGCACTGATGGTGAGTACGATTCGATATACCAGTTTTAAGTCTGTTGATCTCAAGAGTCGTGTATCATTTATGACTGCAGTGATCATTGTGTTGTTATTGGCAGCGCTTGCCTGGTATCCACCTGAAATGCTTTTTATTACATTTACTGTTTATGTTTGCTCTGGTCCGATCGTGACTTTAAGACAGATTCATAAGATGAAAAAGCAACGTCGCAGTGAGTTGATGAAGCATAAGCGTTCGCGCGTCTAACTCATGCACCATCCCGTACTGTGTCGTCCCGCGCTAAAAGCCGCGCGGGACGACACACAAGTGTGAACACCTAAAGAATGGATTAACCCGGATATTTCATCATACTAGTATGATGAAATATCCGGGTTAACATTCCGGTAGGTTGGCTGCCAGTCCACCGAGCGATGTTTCTTTGTAGATTGTCATCATATCTTGACCGGTTTGACGCATCGTTGCGATTGCCTTATCTAATGAAACGGTATGTGTACCATCACCGAGCAGTGCAAGACGAGAGGCGTTGACGGCTTTAATAGCTCCCATGGCGTTTCGCTCAATACAAGGTATTTGTACAAGACCATTCATTGGGTCGCAAGTCATGCCTAAGTGGTGTTCCATTGCGATTTCTGCGGCATTTTCAATCTGGAAAAGCGTACCATTTAATACTGCGGTGAGAGCAGCTGCTGCCATGGAGCTTGCAACGCCTACTTCGCCCTGACAGCCAACTTCGGCACCTGAAATAGAAGCGCCCTTTTTATAGAGTATTGCGATTGCGCCGGCAGTTAATAGAAAAGTGAGAATATCCGCTTCTTTGGCTTCTATATAAAATGTGAGGTAATAGTGTAAAACAGCTGGGATGACCCCCGCTGCACCATTGGTAGGGGCAGTGACGACGCGTCCGCCCGCTGCATTTTCTTCGTTAACAGCAATAGCATAAAGATCCAACCATTCCATACTGTCTGTGTAGTCTTTTGAGGCGGGCTTGCCTTTCGCTAATAGTTTTTGATGCATGAAAGGCGCGCGTCGTTTAACATTTAATCCGCCTGGCAAAATACCAGGTGTTTGGCAGCCTTTTTCAATGCATGTCCACATGATATTAGCAATTTTCAGGAGTCGGGCTCGAACATCTACTTCTCTGCGTAAACTACATTCATTGGCTAACATGAGTTCTGAAATAGTCAGGCGATGTATTTCACATTGTGTTAACAGTTCTTTTCCTGTTGCGAAGGGGTAGGGCAGTTCATGCGTGTCTTTCGCAATGGCGTGTAATGCTTCTTCTTCAGTGAGGATAAATCCTCCTCCAACTGAATAATAGATTGCTTGCTGAATTTGTTGTTGATTGTGATGATAAGCTGTAAATCGCATGCCATTTGTATGTGCTGGCAAAAGATCTTTGAAGTTGAAAATAAAATCGTTTAAATAATCAAATGGAATAGCGTGTTCACTCGCAAGACAAATATTTCTTTGTTCCAAGATTGCCGTTTTGCGAGGTAAAATCGCATCTGGATTCACTGATTCTGGTAGCTCACCTTCAAGACCCAGCAAAATAGCGCCATCTGTTCCATGACCTTTGCCTGTGAATGCAAGCGAGCCAAATAATTCAACGAGAACACGCTTTACGTTAGGCAGTTGATTTTGTTGTGTCAAATGAGTAATGAAAGCATGAGCAGCGCGCATGGGCCCAACTGTATGAGAGCTTGATGGGCCAATTCCGATTGAAAATAGATCAAAAACACTAATAGGCATGCTGTCATCTCACGTACCGCCATCCCTATGATTAATAGAGATCTTTGTCGCATGATCCAATCTCTACTTGCGTTGTGATGAGGGCAAATTAGAGGCCATTCAAGTGACATTATCATCCGTCAATGCTAGTATTTCAACATGTTTCCATTTCTGAAATTTAGTTTTAACAACAAACGATTGCTTGCCGTTGCCTTGCTTGGGTTTTCTTCAGGATTGCCATTGTTTTTGATTGGGTCAACTTTACAGGCGTGGTTTACTGAATCGCACGTTTCTTTAACTACGATTGGTTTGCTGTCGTTTGTGGGTATCCCTTATACACTAAAATTCATATGGGCACCGTTGCTTGACTATTTCAGTATTCCAAAGCTTGGATTGCGTCGCGGGTGGATCCTATGTATGCAAGCAGGATTGGTCATCGTGCTTTGTGTGCTTGCCACTATGCAGCCTGGCGTCAGTGCATTTTCAATGTTTATTGTGGCGCTTGTTATTGCATTTTTATCAGCCTCTCAAGATATTGCAATTGATGCTTATCGGACTGAAATATTGCAGCCTGAGGAGCGTGGTCTTGGTTCTGCTTATGCCATTTTCACCTATCGCATTGCCATGTTAATGGCGGGTGGTGTTGCGCTAATTGTTGCCGATTATATCGGCTTTTCTTTTACTTATTACCTCATGGCAATGATTCTGTTGATCATCATGATCGTTACTATACAGTTGCCTGCAGTTGCAGAATATCCCATTGCCACACACCATTTTTTAAAAACGGCACGCGCTGCATTTATTGATTTATGGCAGCGCGAAACGATTATAGCGGCATTGTTGTTTTTGCTATTTTATAAATTTGGCGATGCATTACTTGGCCAACTACTAACAAACTTTTTTTTACATGGGTTGGGGTTTTCGTTAACAACCATTGGGTTTGCTTATAAAGTTGTTGGATTTACTGCGACGGTACTGGGTGTATTGATCGGGGGTATCGTATTAACACGATGGCAGATTTACCGAGCTTTGCTCGTTTTTGGGCTATTGCAAGCGTTTTCTAATTTTATGTTTGTCGTGCTTGCTGCTGTTGGTAAAAATCTTGCACTGATGATGTTGACGGTTTTTATTGAGAATGGTTGCAGTGGTTTGAGTACTGCAGCATTGTTGGCATGGATGATGTCTTATTGTCGACATCCCTTTACTGCTAGTCAATTTGCTTTGCTTTCTGCAGTTGCTTCGTTGGGGCGCGTGCTCTTGGGTCCCGTTGCGGCTTTCCTTGTGAATCATGTTGGATGGGAAGCATTGTTTCTGTGGTCATTTTTCTTGAGTTTTCCCGGATTGATTATATTGTATTTTATTAAAAACGAGGCGCCACTTTATGCAACGGCGATGGCAGATTAACAAAATAATTTTTTTGATTTTATTAATAGGATTGTTTTTACATCCGTGGATTGTTTTTTCAGAAGAACATATTGCATTTGATCGCACACAGTTAGTTGAAAGGCAAGTTGAAATTTTAAAAAATAGATATGCGCAGGCCGAACATGAATGGGATAGCCTAAAACAGCAACATGAACCACCTATCTCATCTATTGTACTTGAAAGAACGAGCAAAAAATTTCTTGATAAAGCGTCGCTGGGTGTGTTGGTTGCGCAATCGAATTTAGAAAGCATCAATATAGAACTAAATGATACGCAGCAGACCGTTACTTGGCTTGAAAAAAATATTCAGGAAACGAAGAACCAACTGAATGTATTGGGTATATTTGGTTTAAAAATTAAGAATGATGAAATAGCTAACATAGAGCGTGAGCGCGTCGATTTAGCGTTAAAACAACAATTGCTGGCTTTAGAAAAAGAGCGCGCAGACTATTTACAGCGACTGCATGCACTCACTAGAAATATACTGCAATCCAGAAAAGATAATTATGCACGCTTAAGCGCTGAACTTCAGTCTTATCGAATGCTTAATATTAAACAACAACAAATTCAAGATGAATCTGCCTATCAAGCTTTGCAGTATCGCTGGCTGCAGCAGCTCAATGAATTAAACGTACGCATCAATCAAACCGATCCTGCAAAAGCTAAAGCAACCTATTTACAGCTTGAGCGGGATATTTTCTACGCGAATGAAAACGCTAATTTAGCTTATGTGCAATCAATGATCGTGCGTTATAAAGATCAAACGCAACAATTAAAGTTGGCCATGACAAACACCAATGCAATTAATATATTAAATGCAATTAATGATCAGGTTTCATCGTTGAATAAGCAAATGGCTTATCTGAACACTGTTTTGCAATCTCATATTCATTTATTGACAACGCATATCCATGATCTATCGCGTAAAAAAAGCCCAATACCCGCAACGAGGCGTTACATTCAACAATTGGTTGGATTAAATAAAACATATCATACTGCTCAAGATGATGTGATACATTTGCAAGCGATGTTGTCGAATTTTCGTATTGCATTAGATCGTGCTTTGCAGACTGAACTCGCAGCGCGACAAGGATTTCCTATTTTGGGCTTTAAAACAGTCGTTAATTTAGGCAAAGAAATATTGTTGGTTCCAACATTGACTTATCATGTTTTAATGAGTGTCAGTGCGCATTTACTACTAGGTATTGCGGAAACGAGTTTAGTTGCTTGGACCATTTTTATTTTGGCCCAAGCGAGCTTGCTCTTTCTGTTTTATTTTTTAAAGAAAATGATCATTTCTATCCTAGAACATCCTTTTAGTTGGCACGGCAAAATTAATTCTCGATGGTTGAGTTTGCAATGGCTACGACATAATTCGATTGAATTTTTTGTGATAGGCGAAATGGTATTCATCATGCGCTATTTTGGTGTTGCATTGCCTAACTATGTTTTTATTATTTATTTACTATTTGTGTGGCTGGTTTTTAAAAGCGTCTTAACGATTCTATATGTCTGTTTGGTTGAGGCAACAGACGATACCACGGGCCATGACATGCGTCTCTATAAGCGTTTGAAATGGATTATTCTTGCAGGTGAAGGCATTACTGCGCTAACCGTTTTTTTACATCAATTACCCTTGATTTATGAATTGAAGATGTTATGTGATCGGTTATTTTTATTATTTTTAATGGTGGTATCGCTATTATTGTTGCGCACTTCATCTCGCATCCCTCGTATGATTTTGTCGCATATGGAAGCAGCAAGCCATCCTTATTTTGAAAAGAGCATCCTTTTAATTGCATTTTTGGTGCCGATGCTCATCTTAGTCAATGCGGCGATTGGTTTGTTTGGTTATGTGAATTTAGTGATGACTGTATCTGGATACGAAGGTATTTTTTTAATCGTTTTAATTGGATATTTGATAGCGCGTGGTCTCTTAGCGGATTTAATGGAATACCTATCGAAATTAGTCATTCATCATGCGCGACAAGGTTGGTTGATGACAGAAGCATTTTTAAAACCGATTGATAAAGTCTTGCAGATTGTATTGTTTTTGACAGCCTGGTTTTTATTGTTTGTATGGTATGGTTGGGATAAGCAATCACCTGTTGTGGAACGACTCAATAATTTGCTTAATTACACATTGATTAATGTATTAAACACAACGATTACGCCGATTGATGTCTTAGAGCTTTTTGTTGTGATTTCTATTTTTTATTGGTGTGCTAGATGGACGCGTGAATTTGTTTATCGTTTACTTTTTTTAAAAACAAAAGACATGGGGATTCGAAATAGTCTTGCGATTTTAAGTCAGTATACAGTCGTCGTGGTGGGGCTTTTTATTTGTTTGCGTGTACTGGGTATTGATTTGCGGGCATTAACATTTGTTGCAACTGCATTCGCATTTGGTATTGGTTTGGGTTTGCGCGATCTTGCAAATAATTTCGCATCCGGGTTTCTCATTTTATTAGAGCGTCCAATCCGGGTTGGCGATATTGTGAGTATTGAGAATACTGAAGGCAAGGTAATGCATATTGGCAGTCGAGCTGTCACGATTAGAACTTGGGATAATGCAGATTTAGTTGTGCCTAATACAGAGATATTTAATAAGTCATTTACTAATTGGACGTTTAAAGATAATGTCGTTCGTTGTATGATGTCGCTTAAAATTGCAAGACAGGATAATCCACACCATATTCAAGAACTGATATATGAAGTGCTTGCGGCACATGTAAGCGTTTTGAAAGAACCAGCATCTGAGGTATTCTTGAAGCAAATAGATGATATTACCATGGAATTTGAAATTCGTTTTTATGTTAATATTCGTTTAGTGACTTCTCGAGTGAGCGTGATTTCAGATGTATTTATGAACATATGGGATGCTTTTGTTCGCCATGATATTGAACCACCTTATCCAAGGCATGAAATAATTATGCAGCAGAGAAATCATGACTAAAACTGATATTTTTAAACAAGCTCAAAAAGATTTATTAGAGACTGCCAATTTACAAGATCATGATCTCTATCGCGTTTTAGACATGCTAGTCGGTCCGCAATGTGATTATGCGGATCTTTATTTTCAATCAGCCTATACAGAATCATGGATGTTGGAAAACGGCATTATTAAACAAGGTGCATTTGATGTTGATCGAGGTGTTGGTGCGCGCGTCATGAGTGGAGAAAAAACAGGATTTGCTTATGCTGACGATATGATGCTCCCGGCATTAGAAGAAGCAGCGCATGCCGCAGGTAGTATTATTAAGCATGGTAGCACGCAATCTATACAGGCTTGGCAAAAAAATAATCGACGCGAACTTTATCCATCAGTTAATCCACTGCATGCCTTAACTGAGATCGATAAAGTTGGCTTGTTGCAACGTGTTAATACCTATATTCACAACAAAGAACCTCGAGTAGTCCATGTCAATGTATCGCTTGCAGGCACTTACGAAATGATTTTAGTCGCGACCAGCGATGGACATCTTGCAGCAGATATTCGTCCGCTTGTGCGTATGAATATGAGTGTGATTTTAGATCACAAAGGACGTCGAGAGTCAGGATCATCTGGTGGTGGCGGTCGTTTTGATTACCAATATTTTGTAGATAACGATATGGCATTGCAATATGCAGACGAGGCGCTACATCAAGCTCGTATTAATCTAGAAGCGACGCATGCACCGGCAGGCACAATGAAAGTGGTATTGGGGCCGGGGTGGCCGGGTGTGTTGCTACATGAAGCCGTTGGTCATGGTTTAGAGGGTGATTTTAATCGTAAAGGTATTTCTATTTACAGTGGCCGAATAGGCGAACGTGTTGCGAGTGAACATTGTACGGTTGTCGATGATGGGACGATGATTAATCGTCGTGGGTCGCTTGCAATCGACGATGAGGGCACATTATCGCAGCGTAATGTACTCATTGAGAATGGCATTTTACGTGGCTATATGATGGATAGAAGAAATGCACGTTTAATGGGGGTTCAATCGACCGGCAATGGCAGACGTGAATCCTATGCGCATTTACCGCTGCCTCGCATGACCAATACCTATTTATTGCCTGGTAAATTCTCTCCGGAGGAAATCATTGCATCGGTTGATCATGGTTTATATGCGGTGAATTTTTCAGGTGGTCAAGTCGATATTACTTCGGGTAAGTTTGTGTTTTCTACAAGCGAAGCTTATCTCATTAAAAATGGTAAAATTGCCTCGCCAGTAAAAGGCGCTATGTTGATTGGTAATGGCCCAGAAGCGCTGAATAAAATTTCAATGGTTGGCAATGATCTTCGATTAGATAGTGGCGTTGGCACATGCGGTAAAGATGGTCAAAGCGTTCCTGTTGGCGTGGGGCAGCCAACATTGCGTATTGACGCATTAACAGTTGGCGGAACAGGTGTGGAATAAACCCCCGCAACAAGTGCGGGGTGACAATATTAGGATATCAACATGCTTGTTCGTTCAAATGAATTTGAATTATTAACACAAAACATCTTAAAGCAACTTGTAGCACGTGGCGCAACAGATGCAGCAGTTTCTATTGGTTTTAATAAGGGTTTTACCGTAACAGCGCGTGAAGGTGCTGTTGAGACGGTGGCATATAATCAAGATAAATCAATGGATATTGCCGTTCTGTTTGGACAACGTTCAGGCAGTGCTAGTGTTTCAGATTTTTCAAAACATGCGATTGATGCTGCAATAGACGCTGCTTGCCACATCGCGAAATTTAC
>MGYE01000084.1:0-10957 GCA_001801625.1 Gammaproteobacteria bacterium RIFCSPHIGHO2_12_FULL_42_10 | reverse complement strand
ATCGCTTGCGATCTGTTTCAGAAATTGCTAAAGGCGCTGCAGAAAGAACCGTGAAACGATTGGGCGCAAGACGTTTAAATACCTGTAAAGCGCCCGTGATTTTTATTGCTGAAGAAGCACGTGGGTTATTAGGACATTTTCTTTCGGCAATTTCTGGCGGCGCACTATATCGTCACGCTTCGTTTTTGAAAGATCACCTAAATAAAAAAATATTTCCTGAGTTTATTACGCTACAAGAAAATCCTCATTTACCAACTGCATTAGGCAGCGCACCCTTCGACGGTGATGGCGTTTTAACAAGACCGAATGTATTTATTCAAAACGGTGTCTTACAAAATTATATATTAAATGTTTATACGGCACGTCAGTTAGGGTTGAAAACAACGGGTAATGCAGGTGGCGTACATAATTTAACAATAAGTACAAGTGATCAAAATTTAGCTTCACTTTTAAAAACAATGCAGCGTGGTTTATTGGTGACTGAAGTGATGGGTAATGGTATTAATCTTGTTACTGGCGATTACTCTCGTGGCGTGAATGGATTTTGGGTGGAGCATGGCGAAATACAATTTCCCGTACAGGAAGTAACTATTGCGGGCAATCTTCGCGACATATTTATGCAATTTGTTTGTGTTGGAAATGATGTTGATTTACGCGGTAATATCCGAACAGGTTCTATCTTGGTCGAACAGATGATGATTGCAGGGGAGTAGAACTGTCGTTGTAATGTCTTGCAGCGTGATCTTACACTTCTCTTGAAGATCCAACCCTAAGATTGTGTAAAGATTTTTCTTGTCCAACTAAACAATCCATCAATTCATTAATGGGCGTAGCCATCAATGTAGGTTGATCTTGAAATAACGTTGTAAGCATGCATATTTTTTCATTCGAGAAAAGTGTTGAGAGATTATTTGTGAATTTTTGAAATAATAGCGGCACGCCGGCTTCACGTCTCTTTTGATGGCCTATGGGATAATGAATCGTTATTTGATCGGTTTTGGATCCGTCTTTAAAGTATATTGTTAAGGCATTCGAGATAGAGCGTTTTGCTGGATCTAAATAATCTTTTGAGAATTGTTTTTCTTCAATCACGCGCATTTTTTTACGCAATTTATTAATACGAGGATCTTCTGCGTTTGAATCTTCATAATCTGAAGCTTTTAGATCGCCTTTAAGCAAAGCAATCGCAATCATATATTGCAGGCAATGATCGCGATCTGCAGGATTATACAAGGGACCTGTTTTATCGATAATACGTATTGCAGATTCTTGCGTCATAATGTCGATATGATCAATTTTTTCAAGTTTATCTTTAATGATCGGATGCAATTGAACGGCGCATTCTACAGCAGTTTGTGCATGAAATTCTGCTGGAAATGAAATTTTAAATAATATATTTTCGATGACATAGGTGCCAAAGGGCTGCGACAATTTAAAGGATTGACCTTTAAAAAAAGCATCGTAAGCACCCCATGTTTTGGCAGTTAAAACGCTTGGATAGCCAAGCTCACCTTGCAAGGTTAACCATGCTAAACGTACAGCACGACTGCAAGCATCACCGGCTGCCCATGACTTACGCGAGCCTGTATTCGGTGCATGCCTATAAGCGCGCAGGGTGGGCCCATCTAAAAAACTTTGCGAAAGTGCATTGATAATTTGCTCTTTAGTGCCGCCCAATAAATGTGTAGCAATGGCTGTTGAGGCAATTTTAACAAACATAACATGATCAAAACCTAGTCGGTTTAATCCATTTTCAAGTGCCAAGATACCTTGTATTTCATATGCTTTAATCAGTGCTGTGAGAATGGTTTGAATAGTGATGGGAGGTTTATTCTGTGCAATATTTTTTTGGCTCAAGTAATCTGCAACACCTAAAATAGCCCCTAAATTATCAGAAGGATGACCCCATTCAGCAGCAAGCCAAGTATCATTAAAATCTAACCATCGGATTTGTGTACCAATATTAAAAGCCGCCAAAATGGGGTCTAAAACAAATGTCGTGCCTGGAACGCGTGAACCCAATGGGACGATTGTCTCTGGAATGATCGGCCCGAGTAATTTTTTGCAAGCAGGATATTGTAAAGCCAGGATTGCGCAGCCAATAGCATCCATCAGGCTATAACTGGCTGTTTGATAAGCCAATGAACTCTGAATATTATCTTGCGTGACATAATCTGCAATTGCGACTAAAAGTACATCAGAAGGGGGGCGTTGATTATCAGTAGTTGCCTGCATAGATCCTCGTTTTTATGCTTCATAAGATTGATATCAGTGTTGAATATCGCAATCATTGTGGCCTCAATGATTGCAGTGCAAATGGATAAGGCGTTTCGGATGAGCTGTCAATTTTAGGTAAGGTAATATTAACAACATCACCATGCTTTATCTGTTGTTGATTAAGACGAGTGTTTTCTCGTGTCTCTCTGCTAGAATAAATTGAGAATCGACTGAGTCCTGCCGATATTTTTAATTCTCGAACTAAAAGACTAGAGCCTGCAATGCCAACATGTTTTTCTTCGACGAGTTCAGGTGTTTTTGCGGTCTCACATGATAAATCAATTTTCACCGTATAACGATGGCCTGACAGTATTGAAACATTCTCAACCGTAGCTGATGTCGTTGCTGAAGGATGAATTAAAAAAGCTTGGTTTTCTACTGACTCTGCTTCCGCAAGTATGCCAAGACACACTTTCGTTCCTTTCACCGCATTTTTTAATGTTGTATTTTCAATTAATTCGAATGTTGTTGAAACCGTTACTGTATGCTCATTTTTTTCTAAAATTTGACATAATACGCCGTCCAACTGAATATAATGAGATTGATCGCATAATGCTTTGTCTGGAAGGTATACAGAAAAATGTATGATTTTTAATACTTCATCAATTTTAATATCTGTAATTTCGATCATGCCTTTTGTATAGCCGGTGAAATAACAAAACAATCTGTCCTGTGCTGTAGTGAAGCTTGTTTTGCGTGTTTGCATGATGATATTCCTGTTTAATGATTTTACATTTAGCCTCTGGCCAACACAAGCGAAAATGGCTATCTTATTTTGTTAAGATTTCTGCTGTGCTTAAATGACGATGAGCAGTTGCTCGCGTGGTTTTTTTATTTGGTGCTTGTTGCGGAGGTTCGATCTTTTAACGATTTAAATGATCGCTTTTCCATACCGATATACTTTGCTTCTGGTCGAATTAAACGATTATGTGCACGTTGCTCTAAAATATGCGCGCTCCAGCCAGATAATCGTGACATGACAAAAATAGGCGTAAATAATAATGTGGGTATATCGCAAAAATGAAATAGCAAGGCGCTATAAAAATCTAAATTAGGAAATAGTTTTTTCTCGCGCCACATGACTTTTTCGATACCTTGAGCAATGTCAAAGAGTGGTGCTTCTGATGAATTTTTTGATAAGGTCTCTACCCAGGCTTTGACTACATCTGAACGTGGATCAGAAATTTTATAAACACGATGCCCAAAGCCCATAATTTTAACTTTATCGACTAGCATTGATTTGATCGTAGCTTCTACTAAATTTGGCATCTGAAATGAAGCAATTAAACGCATAGCTTCTTCATTAGCGCCGCCATGCAATGGCCCACGCAATGTGCCTATCGCAGAAACAACTGCCGAATAAAAATCAGAGCCGGTAGAGATGGTGACGCGTGCTGCAAAAGTAGAAGCATTAAATTCATGCTCAGCATACAAAATAAGCGCAACATCTAATGCGCGTCCTTGTTCTTGTTCTGGTTTTTTGCCTGTTAGGGCATGAAGAAAAAAATCAGCCGTTGTTTTATCTGCATACTGTGTAATATCTAAACGCTTATTGTTGCGATAGAATTGATACCAGTAGAGTAATATGCTAGGTGCGCAGGCAATGAGTCGGTCCGCTATTTGATATGCTGAATGTTTCGTTGATTCAGGTTCCAGCGTGCCAAGCAATGAAATACCTGTCCTCAATACATCCATGGGATGCGCCGATCCTGGCATTGTTTCGAGTAGTAATTTTAATTCATTGGGTATAGCGCGCAGCGCGACTAACCGGCTACAATAGGTCTTTAATTCCGATTCTGAAGGTAATTCCCTATAAATCAACAGATAAGCGACTTCTTCGAATGTAGCACTTGCTGCTAGCTCGTGAATATCATAGCCGCGATAGGTAAGACCAATACCTGCTTTACCAACGGTTGAAAGTGCGGTATCGCCCACAATGATACCCGCCAAACCGGTCTGTTCTGTTTCTGTCATGCTGTTTATCCTAATCATATCACAGCAATTCCCGCTAACTAGTTAGTGGGAATTGCTGATCATATCAAGTCAATCACTCATAATCATAATAATGCAGTACTTCGTAAAGTGCATCCCGCGTTTGCATCTCTGGCACACAGGATGTTTGCGTACCTTTTGTGCGAATCGTTTCATAAACAGATTGCGCAGTCTGACTCATCGCGCGAAATACAGAAAGTGGGTATAGGATGAGTTGTATGCCCGCTTCATGCAATGCTTCTTTTGTAAAAAGCGGAGTTAAGCCAAATTCAGTAATATTGGCAAGTACCGGTACAGAAGAGACGCGGGTAACGGCTTGATATTGCGCTAATGTATTTGCCCCTTCAAAAAAAATCATGTCTGCGCCAGCATCGATATATTGCAGAATACGATCAATTGCTTTTTCCAACCCTTCTACTTGCAACGCATCTGTTCTTGCCATAATGGTAAATTGATTATCTGTTTTTGCATCGCAAGCCGTTTTAATACGATCACGCATAGTACTGTCATCTACCAGTGTTTTATGTGGTAAATGACCGCAGCGTTTAGCATCTACCTGATCTTCGATATGGATACCGGCAGCGCCTGCCCTGATGAGCGTTTTAATAGCGCGGGCAATTTGAAAAGCATGACCCCAGCCTGTGTCGATATCGACCAATAATGGTAAATCGCAAATATTGGTAATGCGATCAACATCGCAAGCCACGTCGTGTAAATTTGTGAAGCCAAGATCAGGCAGACCTAGGGAAGCATTAGCAACACCTGCGCCTGATAGATAAATGGCACGAAAACCAGCACGTTTAGCAAGTAAAGCGGTATAAGCGTTGATTGTGCCTACAATTTGAAGGGGATTTTCTTGCAGTAGAGCAGCTTTCAGACCTATTGATTGCATGTGATGCGTTCCATCGCAGTTGTTAAAAAAATTAGCAGAGGATCGCTCTTTATTTTTACTCCCCGGGACGGACTCGAACCGCCGACCCAGTGGTTAACAGCCACTTGCTCTACCGACTGAGCTACCGGGGAAGAATAAAGGTAGAAGGGTGAATACTAATCTGCATCAGGGGCATTCGTCAATATATGAAAAAAAGATATCGCATAATCTTGTAGTCCTTGCGTCTATTTGAATTATTTACTAGGATGACGGGACTTAAAATACATACAAACGGAGTATCAATATGGATTCGCGTCATTTGGTTGCAGAGAGTGTAGTCCAACCCCTATCAGCAAAACAAGTGGACATGATAAATGACTTATTTCAATCGATACGCTCAAATCAACTGCCGGCGGTCGGTAATGCGTTGCGAAATTTAGCAACACAACATCAACATATAAACATAGCCAATATTGTAGACAAAAAAAACCAAACGGTGTTGCATGAGGCAGCTTGTTTGGAAGATCCAAACATTGCTCGTCTATTGATTAGCTGTATTAAGAATATCAATATTAATGCAGTGGATGATGAGGGTTTGACACCGTTACATTATGCGGCAAGACAAAATGCAGTCTACACTGCTACATCGCTTATAAGGGGTGGTTATTCGGTAGAAATATCGTCCAACCAAGACATAGCACTTGAAAAAAATACAATATATTTTGAATCCCACAAACAGCCAAATTTATTAGTCTATCGTGTTTTGGATGCTAAAAGCAAATTACAACACGGTACCATTATTGCCGCTCAACTACCAACTAGATTACAGAATAAAATTGTCTATCCGCTAACAATTGAATTACTACATGAGCTTTTGCCAAGCATCTTAGTTAATACTGCACAAAGAGCACATACGCGATCTGGTGCAGATATCAACGCTGTTAGTCAGTCTGATTTAACAGCATTGCATGTTGCAGCGCAGCATAATAGTTTAAAAGTTTTTGCCTGTTTGTTGGCAAGCAGCGCGAATCCTTCGAAGCAAAATGACGCGTTTGAAACGGCATTTGATATCGCAATCAAGCAAAAACATTGGCGAATTGCGCATTTGCTCACTCAGCATGATGCAAAGCTATTTCCGCCATATTTATGGGAAGGGATAAGAGAATCTGATGCGGGCATGAATGTTTCAGATGATCGAATATCTAGAATAGAACAGGCAATTACGCGAATACAGTCAACACTTGCTATGCTTTTACACCAGACAATGACCTCTGCAGAGCAAGTATTAGAACTGACGGCAGCTTCTCAACAAACATTGCAAGTTATCACTGAACAAACGATCTTGCTAAATCAAATATTTGGATTATTCGATCAAATGCAACGGAAACTTTCATTTACTTCTCGTAGTATGTTTTTTCAGCCACCGAGCATTGTTCCTCTATCTAATATATCGCCTGATCATGAGGATGGTTCTGATGAAGAGCATGAAAGCAGTGAAAGTGGTGGTGACGACATAGTAGCGATCATATCGGAAGACACATCAAGCACGTCTACGCGCGGCGCACCTAGCATGTCATATCACGCATGATTAATAATGCACTATTAAAGGAAATTTAAAAGAGTCGTTTTAATCGCGCTACGGCTTCTACAAGATTTTCCATGCTAGTTGTATAACACAGTCTGATATGGTGTTGTGCACCAAATGCAGAACCGGGCACAACCGCAATTTCTGCTTTATCCAGCAGATAATCTGCAAGCGTTAGATCATTCGTAATGCCTTTCTCGTGATTGTAGAGCCCGCAAATAGCAGGAAAAGTATAAAAAGTACCGTCAGAAGGAAAGCATTGGATGCCTGATATTTTTTGCAACTCGCCGATCAGATAGTCGTGACGTGCTCGATAGGCAACCGTCATGTCTCGAACACAGGTTTGATCGCCCGTTAAGGCAGCAACGGCAGCATATTGCGCAATACTGTTAGGGCTTGAGGTGCTTTGAGACTGAGCTTTCTTCATCGCATCGATAATGAGTTTAGGGCCTGCGGCATATCCAATACGCCATCCTGTCATTGCATAAGTCTTAGAAATGCCGTTAATTACAATCGTTCGATCATAAAGAGCGGGACATGCGTTGACGATGCTGACAAAGGGTGGCGTATGCCAAAGTTGGTGTTCATAGATATCATCGCTTGCAATCATCACATTTGAATGAGCTAACAGCACCTCTCCTAATGCTGCCAGTTCAGAAGAGGTATAGGCCATGCCAGTTGGGTTAGATGGGCTATTTAAAATCAGCAGTTTTGTTTTGGGCGTAATCACTTTTTCTAGTTGTTGTGGCGTCATCTTAAATTTTTGCGGAAGATGCGTCTCTACAATGACAGGTTTGCCATCTGTTAGTAAAACCATATCAGGATAAGAGGTCCAATAAGGTGCTGGAATGATGACCTCATCACCATCATTTAGTAATGCGCTAAATAGGTTGTATAAGCTGTGTTTTGCACCACAAGACACGATAACTTGGTTATCTTGATAGATTAAATGATTTTCGCGAGCTAGCTTATCAACAATAGCTTGTTTTAGAGGGGTAATACCTTCTACGGCAGTATATTTTGTATAGCCTGCTTCGATTGCAGCGATAGCGGCTTTTTTGATATGATCGGGGGTATCAAAATCAGGTTCACCAATACTTAGATTAATAATGTTTTTGCCTGCTGCGCGTAGTCTCTCTGCTTTTGCGCTAATTGCCATAGTAGCAGAGGGTTTTATGCGCGACATGCGGTGAGCAAGTATAGGTGCGGTTGTCATATTTTTTATCCAATCATTTAGGGCTTTCAAATGCGACGAGTATTATAACATTATTACAATTCCATGACGCAAACATTATTTCGACTAGCATCAGCCTTTAAGCCAGCCGGGGATCAACCAGAGGCTATTTTACAGCTAACCTCTGGTGTTTTGCAGGGTTTAGCCTATCAGACCTTATTAGGCGTGACAGGATCCGGTAAAACATTCACGATGGCCAATGTGATTGTAGCGCTCAATCGACCGACACTGATTTTAGCCCCCAATAAGACATTAGCCGCCCAATTATATGGTGAGATGAAAGCATTTTTTCCTGAACACGCAGTCAGGTATTTTGTCTCTTATTATGATTATTATCAGCCTGAAGCCTATGTGCCTGCTTCTGACACCTATATCGCAAAAGACGCTGCAATTAACGAACAAATTGAACAAATGCGGCTATCTGCGACAAAAGCTTTATTGGAAAGGCAAGATACCATTATTGTCGCAACTGTTTCTGCTATTTATGGTTTAGGCGATCCAGAAACCTATTTTAAAATGGTCTTACATCTTGATCGGGGCGATAAAATTAATCAGCGCGATCTCTTAAAACGTCTCGCTGAATTGCAATATATGCGCAATGAAATTGATTTTGATCGCGGCACGTATCGTGTACAAGGCGATATCATTGATATTTTTCCAGCTGATTCCGATGGAGAAGCAATACGCATTTCACTTTTAGTAGATGAAATTGAAAAATTAACTGTATTTGATCCTCTAACAGGATCAACATTGAAAACGGTGCCAAGCATCACTATTTTCCCAAAATCGCATTATGTAACGACGCGCGAAAGGGTGATCAACGCAATTGATCAAATCAAAAGTGATCTTCAAGTACGTTTAGCAGAGTTACGTAGTCTCAACAAATTAGTGGAAGCACAGCGTTTAGAACAACGCACGCAATATGATTTAGAGCTCATGCAAGAATTGGGATATTGTCAGGGCATTGAAAATTATTCACGTTATTTATCAGGAAGAGCGCCAGGCGATGCACCGCCTACTTTATTTGATTATTTACCTAAGCAAGCATTATTAATTGTCGATGAATCACATGTCACAATCCCACAATTAAATGGCATGTATCGTGGCGATCGATCGCGCAAAGAAACGCTCGTCGATTATGGATTTCGTTTGCCATCTGCGCTCGATAATCGACCTCTGCGTTTCAATGAATTTATTGAGCGCGCACCAGAGATGGTGTTTGTTTCAGCAACGCCCGGACCTTATGAGTTAGAGCATTCTAGCCGCATAGCAGAACAATTCGTTCGTCCCACTGGACTGCTTGATCCAAAAATTGAAATCAGACCCGCTACTTCCCAAGTAGATGATCTTTTATCAGAAATCAATAAACGTGTTGTGAATAATGAGCGCGTGCTTGTCACAACACTAACAAAGCGTATGTCAGAAGATCTAACAGACTATTTGACGGAACATGGCGTGCGTGTTCGATACTTACATTCGGATATTGGTACTGTAGAGCGTGTTGAAATTATTCGTGCATTACGACTTGGGGAATTTGATGTGTTGGTTGGTATTAACTTATTGCGAGAAGGACTAGATTTACCTGAAGTATCACTCGTTGCCATTCTCGATGCAGATAAAGAGGGTTTTTTGCGATCCGAAACATCGCTCATGCAAACCATTGGGCGCGCAGCGAGACATTGTAACGGCACAGCTATTCTCTATGCCGATCGAATGACAGGTTCCATTGAGCGTGCAGTCAAGGAAACGGATCGTCGTCGTGCCAAGCAAGCTATACACAATGAAACACATCACATTACACCACGAAGCATCATGACAGCAGTGCATGATATTATGGAAAGTGCTTACTCAAAAGAAGGTGTACGTGGACGCACACTTCCTAAAGTCGCCGTGTTGAGCCAAAAGGAAATTAAAGCGTTACCGCCTCTTTTGCTCACCAAGAAAATGAAGCTGTTAGAGAAAGAGATGCGCGCGTTTGTTGAACAGCTAGAATTTGAAAAAGCGGCCATTATTAGAGATCAAATTCACCAGATGAGAGCATTGCTTCGCAAATAACTCATCTTAAACTTTGAGTCAGTAAAAGCACTCTTAGCACAACCACAACCTTTGTTTTTACAATGGCTCGTCGGCCGCAGGCCTTGCGCTTGACTTGTAAAAACAATAGGCTACAGCCAATTGTAAACAGTTGCTACGATCTTTCTCAAACGAGGCTCTCACATGGCTCACAGTCGACAAATTTCTAAATTAGCAGACTACGGTGTGTCGTTTAATATGTGTGGGTTAAAACGTTTTGTGCATAGCGCAATTAAAATTTTATTTAAATGGCTAAATCGACGTAGTCAGAGGAAATCATTTACGTGGGAAAAGTTCGAACAATTTATGCAAGAATTTCCACCACCTAAA
Source organism: Gammaproteobacteria bacterium RIFCSPHIGHO2_12_FULL_42_10 (assembly GCA_001801625.1). Taxonomy (GTDB): domain Bacteria; phylum Pseudomonadota; class Gammaproteobacteria; order DSM-16500; family DSM-16500; genus Aquicella. The sequence continues at coordinate 595 of MGYE01000084.1, read as the reverse complement.
ATTAAAATCTGGCATGCGCTTTTCTAATCAAATAAATGCGTGAATAATTTTGTCGGGAGCCTATTGCCTTAATTGGGCACGATGGGTTCTAACTGGGGGGCAGTTAGGTGACTGGCTGCTCTACCACCGAAAATAACCTCGTCACCCCATGCCGAGAAGGCTGCTCAAATAGGACATAAACTCTCCAGATATGTAAGAATATCCATCTAAAAATCAATAATGTTTCCCGTGCCGCTTGTTACCATCACTTTTGAGATGAACTCGATGCTCAAGGCCTTCAGCTAATAAAACAGCCGATAAAGTGTTAAGACTGACGCCTTCCGATTTTGCTCTTAATGTGAGAGCGGCATGCAAGCTTTTTGGAACTCTCAAACGCCATTGGCCACTATATTTTGTAGAAATACCTGGTTCTGGAATTGAGTCCCCAAAGCTTTTTGCTGTTTCAATCCAGGATTTCATTGCTGATTCAGCTTCTTTTAATGCTTCATCAATAGTTTCACCGTCCGCCATGCATCCTGGCAAATCTGGAAATTCTACTAAATAACCGCCACCTTCCTCTTTTGTTAAAGGACGTATGGTGACAGGGTATTTTAAT
>MGYE01000083.1:17532-18094 GCA_001801625.1 Gammaproteobacteria bacterium RIFCSPHIGHO2_12_FULL_42_10 | reverse complement strand
TTTGTTAAAGGACGTATAGTGACAGGGTATTTTAATTTTCTATTCATTTGTGCCTCCTATCTGTGCCTCTAATAAATTAATAAATTTTTGTATGTATATTGGTTTCACTGGTTTATGAGCAGGTATAGTCAACTTTTCGCCATGTGAAAATCGAAAAGTTACATGGCTTGATCCAGGCTGGCGATAATCAATTTCATAACGCTTTGCTATTGTTTTGATATCTTCAATTCGCCAATCACGAGGATTGTGCCGCATTTTTTGCAGTATTTTTTCTATCTTACTCATATAGAATATATGGTACCACATATGGAACCATATTGCAAGCGCCAACAGGTCTCATTAAGGTTCATTTTCAATAGGTCAAATGAGGAGATTCTATTGGTAATACTTACCCGATGATTTGGAAGGGATAGAAAGCGCCGATTAAAACCGGTAAGGAGTAGTAGATGAGAGAGCTATACGCCGAAGGTTTAGCAAACCATGGCGGCCACGAGTCATGCGCGGGCGATCGTAAGGTCGCACGCGAAGTTATCCAGGCGTAGTCAAAAAGGATTTGTCACTT
>MGYE01000083.1:2587-17522 GCA_001801625.1 Gammaproteobacteria bacterium RIFCSPHIGHO2_12_FULL_42_10 | reverse complement strand
GTAGGAGCCGTGTGCAGTAGTGCTGCATGCACGGATCTGTGCGGGGGGGTATCAGGTAACTGGTATCCCTACCGTAACCTTTTAATGTGGGTCAATTCGCATTGTTTTGTATTGATTGATTTTTCTTACCCATCCGGGTATCTTGACAACCTAAATTAGTGGCGAAGCCATAGGCACGTAGCTCAGTGGTAGAGCACCACCTTGACATGGTGGTGGTCGGTGGTTCGATCCCACTCGTGCCTACTGATTGTGTTGTTCCTGTTTTTACGAGAATCACAGTGTAGATAGGATTGTTCTGAGAATTTTATGCCAGTAATTACATTACCCGATGGACAGCAGAAAAAATTTGATGCACCTGTCACAGTCTTTGAAGTTGCCTCACTGATTAGTAAAGGCCTTGCACAACATGCACTGGCAGGTCAGGTTAACGATAAGCTGGTTGATACCTGCTATCCTATTCAAGAAGATGCAACGCTGCGTATTATTACCGAGAAAGACCCAGCAGGATTAGAAGTCATTCGTCATTCTGCAGCGCACGTGTTGGCACAAGCTGTTAAATCTCTCTTTCCTAGCGCACAGGTAACCATCGGTCCTGTCATTGAAAATGGTTTTTATTATGATTTCGCATTTGAACGCGCCTTTTCAGAGAACGATTTAGTCGCGATCGAAAAAAAGATGCATGAAATTATTACTAAAAATCATCCTGTGTCTCGACAAACGATGACGCGTGATGAGGCGATCCAGTTTTTTGACAAGATTGGCGAAACATACAAAGTAAAAATTATTCAAGATATTCCCGCTAATGAAGTGCTGTCGCTTTACACGCAAGATGATTTCACCGATCTTTGTCGTGGCCCTCATGTGCCCAGCACGGGCATGATTAAGGCATTTAAATTAACAAAAGTATCGGGCGCATATTGGCGTGGCGATTCAAAAAATGCCATGCTGCAGCGTATTTACGGCACAGCCTGGCATGACAAGAAAGCACTCGAACAATATCTACATCTCTTAGAAGAAGCAGAAAAACGCGATCATCGTAAGCAAGCCAAAATCATGGATCTTTTCCATTTTCAAGAAGAAGCACCGGGCATGGTGTTTTGGCATGAAAATGGTTGGACAATCTATCAGGTAATTAAAAAATATATTCAACAACGAATTTTAGAAGATGATTACCAGGAAGTAGCGACGCCACAAGTGGTTGATTTAACCTTATGGAAACAATCTGGGCATTGGGACATGTTTCACGAAGAAATGTTTACTGTAGAGGTAGATGATCGGTCCTACGCCTTAAAACCAATGAATTGTCCTTGCCATGTACAAATCTTTAAACAAGGTCTACGTAGCTATCGAGAGTTACCGATTCGTCTTGCTGAATTTGGTTGCGTTCACCGCAATGAATTGTCGGGTGCAATGCATGGCTTGATGCGTGTTAGACAAATGACCCAAGACGATGGGCATATCTTTTGTACTGAAGCTCAATTACAGACTGAAACATCACGTTTTATACGTTTATTTATAGATGTTTATCGTGATTTTGGTTTTAACGATATCACGGTAAGACTGGCAATGCGTCCAGAAAAACGTTTAGGTGATGATGGTTTGTGGGATCAGGCTGAAAATGCACTGGCAGATTCTCTGCGTCATTTGGGTATTCATTTTGAATCACGTCCGGGAGAAGGGGCGTTTTATGGCCCTAAAATAGAATTTCATTTAAAAGATTGTATTGGTCGTATGTGGCAATGCGGTACTTTTCAGCTTGATTATGCACAACCAGCCCGTCTAGAAGCATCTTATATTGCTGAAGATGGCAGCAAAAAAATACCCGTTATGCTGCATCGAGCGATTTTAGGTTCCTTGGAACGTTTTATTGGTATTCTGCTTGAGCACTATGCTGGTAAATTACCCACCTGGCTTGCGCCTGTACAAGTAGTTGTGATCAATATTACCGATAAACAGGCAGATTTTGTCGAAAAAGTAACCAATGAGTTGAAAAATCATGATATTAGAGTAAGATCGGACTTGAGAAACGAGAAGATCAGCTTTAAAATCCGAGAACACACGATTGCGCATGTTCCCTACCTTGTCGTGGTGGGAGATCGCGAGCAGGCTGCCGAAACGGTTTCTGTTAGAATGAGAGACGGTTCCGATTTAGGCGTGATGCCCGTCGCACAGTTGATTGACCTAATTCATGCAGATATTGCACGTTTAGGCCGAGTTACAGAATAGGAGGATCATAGGATTACAACAGATAAGAAACCTCGTGTGAACGATGAGATTAGATCTTCAGAGGTACGTTTAATTGATGCAGATGGTGGGCAGTGCGGGGTTGTCTCTCTTCTTGACGCAAAGAAAATGAGTACTGAAGCAGGGCTTGATCTCGTTGAAGTGTCGCCTGATGCGAAGCCGCCTGTTTGTCGAATAATGGATTTTGGTAAGTTTAAATTCCAAATGAGCAAACGCCAAGCGGCCGCGAAGAAGAAGCAAAAACAAATACAAATTAAAGAGATTAAATTGCGTCCAGCAACAGAAGAAGCGGATTATCAGGTCAAACTGCGGAATGTAATGAAATTTCTTGAGCAGGGTGATAAAGCAAAAATTACAGTCCGTTTTCGTGGACGTGAAATGGCGCATCCTGAATTAGGAACACAGTTATTGCAAAAAATGATGGGCGACTTGACTAATCATGGGGCTGTAGAGCAATTCCCTAAGTTCGAAGGTCGTCAAATTGTAATGGTGTTTGGGCCAAAGAAAAAATAGAGAGATGATATGCCAAAATTAAAATCAAATCGTGGGGCAGCTAAGCGTTTTCGCAAAACAGCCACTGGCTTTAAATGCAAAAGTGCAAATCGTAATCACATCCTCACAAAAAAAACGACTAAGCGTAAGCGTCAATTGCGCGCCGGTCTTATGGTGCGTAAAGAAGATCAAGGCAGATTAGAACAAATGCTGCCTTATTCAAGATAAAGGGGAAGAGTTATGTCAAGAGTTAAACGTGGCGTTACGGCACGCGCTAGACACAAGAAAGTGCTTGCCAAAGCAAAAGGTTACTATGGTGCGCGTAGTCGCGTATATCGCGTTGCAAAACAAGCCGTCATTAAAGCCGGGCAGTATGCCTATCGTGATCGTCGCCAGAAAAAACGCGATTTTCGTACTTTATGGATTGTGCGTATTAACGCCGCGCTGCATAACTACGGTATGCGTTATAGCACGTTCATGAATGGCTTGAAGAAAGCAACCATTGTGCTTGATCGTAAAATTTTAGCAGATATGGCAGTTCATGATCCCGTTGCTTTTCATGCGTTAACTGAACAAGCAAAAATGAGTTTGCAGCAAGCTGCTTAATGTTGTTGTATGTTGGAAAGGTAGATTGTATGTACCTATTCAGCAGAATAACTAAAAACAGGATTTCGTCGTTGCGAGGAGCGCAGAGACGAAGCAATCCAGATAATACTATCAATATTGCTGCTTCCTCTCCTTCAGCAAAGAACGCTAAGGGAGAGGGCGACAACAAGTTACGGTATAGGCATTTAAACTGTTAAGGTAGGTTGCAATGCAACTAGAAACCCTGTTACAACAAGCAGAACATGCCATCAAAAGCACAACTTCCATACAAGACCTCGAACAGTGCCGCGTCGAATATCTCGGTAAAAAAGGATCGCTAACTGAGATCATTAAAACAATTGGCCAACTACCACCAGATGAACGCAAATTAGCCGGTCAAAATATTAATCTTGCTAAAGAAAATATCGAACAGTGGATTAAAGAAAAATCGATTTTATTAAAAAATAATCAATTAAAACAACAGCTTGAAAAAGAAACTATCGATATTACTTTACCGGGACGAGACACAGGGTGTGGCAGTATTCACCCAGTCACCCAATCCATTGAAGACTTGCAGCGCATCTTTGAACAGATGGGATTTATTTCTTTGGAAGGCCCTGAAATTGAAGATGATGAGCATAACTTTACAAGACTGAACACACCTCCTTTCCATCCTGCACGCGCTATGCAGGATACGTTTTATTTTCCAAATGGATTGTTATTGAGAACGCAGACTTCTGCGGTACAAATTCGCGCCATGAAATATATGCAACCACCTTTACGTATGATCTCGATTGGTAGAGTCTATCGTCGTGATTTTGATTTGACGCATACTCCTATGTTTCATCAAATAGAAGTTTTGGTAATCGATGAGGATGCAACGCTTGCGACATTAAAACATTTGTTGACACAAGTCCTTCAGGCCTTTTTTGCGCGTGAGGTGACCATTCAATTTCGACCTTCTTATTTTCCATTCACAGAACCCTCGCTTGAAGTAGATATTGGTTGTATCGCTTGCAATGGTCGCGGAACAGTTTGTCGTGTTTGTAAGCAAACAGGTTTTGTAGAAGTATTGGGATGCGGTATGGTTCACCCGCATGTTTTAAAAATGGCGGATGTGGATACAAAACGTTATCGTGGATTTGCTGTGGGAGCCGGTATTGATCGATTAACGATGTTAAAATACGGTATTCTTGATTTGCGATCGTTATTCGAAAATGATGTGCGGTTTTTAAAGCAGTTTTAAACAGGAATAATCTGTGTCATGCACTATAGCGAATCTTGGTTACGGGAATGGGTCAATCCAGATCTTACTTTAAAAGAATTCAGTAAGTTATTAACTAAAATAGGATTAGAAGTAGAGGGATATGAGAATCATATTCTAGATATTGCTATTCCACCCAATCGTGGTGACTGCTTAAGCATGCAGGGCATTGCGCGCGAAATCGCTGCTGTTTTGCATATTCCATTAAAAAAACACATTATCCCGTCACATCCTGCGGCGATAGAAGATGTTTTACCAATTCATGTGCGCTCCCATAAACAAGCACCCTGCTATATCGGTCGCATCATTCGTAATATTAATCGTCACGCAGTAACACCTGCTTGGCTACAGGAAAGATTGGAGGCTTGCGGTTTAAATTGTATCCATCCCATTGTTGATATTGTTAATTATGTCATGCTTGAACTGGGGCAGCCGATGCATGCTTTCGATTTAAATAGTATTCATCGCGAGATTCAAGTCAGGCTATCAAAATCTGGGGAAGTGATTATTTTATTGGATGGTTCTCAAAAAACGCTAGATAACCAAACGACGGTTATTGCAGACGCTACTAAATTATTGGCTATTGCAGGTGTTATGGGCGGCGCTGATTCTGGCGTGACTTCTCAAACAACTGACATTGTGCTTGAAAGTGCCTATTTTCCACCCGCTGATATCGCGCGCGCGCGACAACAATATCGGCTGCAGTCGGAGTCCGCAACACGCTTTGAGCGAGGCGTCGATCCAACGATTCAGCAAGTGGCGATTGAAAGAGTCACAACACTCATTGTTGAAATCGCTCAAGGCGAACCTGGACCGCTGATTAATCGAACACATAAAACAGCGATTACCAGAAAAAAACAAGTGACTTTAACGCAAAAACACTTAGAAAAAGTAACAGGGATTTGTTTTAAAAACAAAGATGTAGATAGTATATTTAAATCATTACATTTTGAATATCAATCCATGCGTCATGGGTGGCGCGTAACAATCCCACCTTATCGATTTGATTTATCTTTACCTGAAGATCTCATTGAAGAAATCATTCGATTTTATGGATTAGATCAACTTCCTGTTCAAGTATTGAAGGGCGTCTTAACAGTGATTCCAAATACTGCCAGTATCGGAACCATGTCGCGTGCAACGGGCGATTGGCATATTCTAAGACAGCTCTTGTCTGATCAAGGCTATTCAGAAATCATTTCGTATAGTTTTGTTGAGAAAACTTTGCAGCTTGCTTTAAATCCCAACCAAACATCCTTTGAATTATCTAATCCAATGACTGCTGAAATGAGCGTCATGCGTACCAATCTTTGGCCAGGATTGATACAATCGCTTTTATATAATCTTAATCGACAACAAAATCATATTTGCCTATTTGAAATAGGCACTGTTTTTTTTAACGAAGATCGCTCATCGCTTGCTGAGCATCCAAGATTAGCTGGGTTAATAGCAGGTTCTTGTTTTGAGGAACAATGGGGACTGCAAACGCGTGACGTTGATTTTTATGACATTAAAGGGCATGTTGAGGCTCTTTTGAGACATTATAATGTCCTTGATCAATGTTCGTTTATTGCCGAAACGCACGCAGCGCTTCATCCTGGTCAAGCGGCTGGCATTTATTATCTAAACCAGTTAATAGGTAAAGTCGGTGCGCTACATCCTGCGTTATTGCTTGATTTAAAAGTGACAGACCCAGTATTCGTCTTTGAATTAGATTTAAAGCTATTACAGGCAATACCTATAAAATTGAGTGCCATTTCGTCCTTTCCAACCATTCGTCGAGATCTGGCTATTCTTATACGAGAGACTGTACCTACGAAAGAAATTCAGGATACAATACAGCTTGCTGCGGGCGATTTATTAAAGAGTGTGTTTGTATTTGATGTTTATCAAGGAACTGGGGTGCCGGTCGGTCAAAAAAGTATCGCATTTGCATTGATACTACAACATGGTGCGCGAACGCTTGTTGATGCAGAGGTTGCATCAACAATGGAACGCACCGTAGCACTGCTTGAAAAAACTTTTGGAGCAACACTAAGGAACGGATGATGACAACACTCACAAAAGCTGATCTTGCAAAAAACTTAAACGAATCCATTGGTCTTTCTTACAGAGAGGCTAAAGAGATAGTTGAGCTATTCTTTACGCAAATTAGCCATGCGCTCACACATGGCGTTGAAGTTAAATTATCTGGTTTTGGTAATTTTACCTTACACGACAAACGAGAACGACCTGGACGTAACCCACGCACAGGTGCCATTGTACCTGTTAGTGCTCGACGTGTTGTAACATTTCATTGCGGACAAAAACTCAAGGCGCGAGTAGAAAAATATGTCGGAAAAGATGAACATGACGCGGAACGAGAGAGAGGCTAGACAACGTAAAAGCGCAAAATCTCAGCGCAGCGTTGCTTCTTTGCCATCTATTCCAGATAAACGTTATTTCACAATCAGTGAGGTTAGCGAGCTTTGCGCGTTGCAACCTTATGTTCTGCGTTATTGGGAACAAGAATTTTCACGGTTAAATCCCGTGAAACGAGAAGGCAATCGACGTTATTATCAACATCAAGATATTCTACTGGTTCGTCAAATTAAAAAATTGCTTTATGAAGATGGTTTTACAATTGAAGGTGCTCGGTTACAATTGCAAAACTTACCGCATACTGTCAGTCCCGCCATTAAAAAAGACGCAATGTTAAAAAAAGTAATTGTAGATCTTGAAACCGTTCTGCAGAATCTGTTAACGGAATAAATAGGACTAGCCCGGATATTTCATCATATAGCGTAACGAGGGCGTGAAAAATGATGAAATATCCGGGCTAGTCCATACCAACGGGGCGTAGCGCAGCCTGGTAGCGCACTTGCATGGGGTGCAAGTGGTCGGAGGTTCAAATCCTCTCGTCCCGAATTTAGGATTATATATTGCATGCTATGCCGTAGGGACATGTGTTAAATGGAAAAGATTTGGTTAAATCAATATCCACCCGATGTTCCAACAGAAATTAATCCTGATACGTATTCTTCTATTGTTGCCATGATCGATGAGGCAGTGGCGCAGCATGCTGATCGCCCCGCATTTTATTTGTTGGGGCGGACAATGACTTTTCGAGAACTAGATGTTAATAGCCGCGCATTGGCAGCCTATTTTCAGCAAATTTTAAAATTACAGAAAGGTGATCGACTCGCTATCATCTTACCTAATATTTTACAATATCCGCTTGTTTTAATGGGCGCGCTGCGAGCGGGGCTGATTGTTGTTAACGTGAATCCGCTCTATACGGCTGATGAATTGGCATTTCGGTTAAATGATGCTGAGGTAAAAGCGACCGTCATTTTTTCACATGTCGCACATATTTTAGAAAAAGCGTTGCCACATCTTGCATTCCAACCTGCAATCATCGTGACAGATATGTTAGATCTTCATCCATTTGCAAGACGCTGTCTTATGGCTGCTGCGATGAAATTAATGCATCCCACGCCAAAATGGCGATTGCCATACGTCGCTTTTTTTAATCAAGCGCTAACACAAGGGCGCGCGTTAGCATTGCAGCCCGTCGAATTAACGAAAGAAGATATTGCATTTTTACAATATACAGGTGGTACAACAGGCATCGTAAAAGGTGCCATACTGACACATCGAAACATGATTGCTAATCTTTTGCAGGTGAGAGCATGGTTTAATCAAAAATTGCAGCCTGGGCGTGAAATCGTCATCACTGCATTACCACTTTATCATATTTTCTCATTGTTGGGTAATTGTCTTCTTTTTATGAGCACGGGCGGTTTGAATGTTTTAATCATTAATCCGCGCGATATCCCGAGCATGCTAAAAGAAATGAAGAAATTCAAATTTACAATCATGACGGGTGTCAATACTTTATTCGCTGCTTTGTTGAAAAATCCCGCTTTTAAACGGCTAGACTTTAGCCATTTACATTTTGTATTTGGTGGTGGTATGGCAGTACAACAAGTCACCGCAGAACAATGGCAATCTGTTACGCATTTTCCATTGCTTGAAGGGTATGGCCTGACAGAAGCATCGCCTTGCGTAACGGTTAATCCATATACTTTAAAAGAATACAATGGCTCGATTGGGCTTCCGCTTCCCTCAACAGATGTTATTTTTTTAGATAATGGCGGAGTAGAGGTTCCAAGAGGTGAAATAGGCGAATTAGGCATTAAGGGTCCACAAGTGATGCGTGGGTACTGGCATCATCCATTAGAAACCAAAAATGCGTTCACGAAAGAGGGTTGGTTTTTAACGGGAGACATGGGCGTGATGGACAAAGAGGGGTTTATTCGCATCGTAGAACGTAAAAAAGAAATGATTTTGGTCTCAGGTTTTAATGTCTACCCCTTGGAAATAGAAACCGTATTGATGATGTTACCTGGTCTTAAAGAATGCGCAGTAGTGGGCATACCGGATGAGCAGACTGGAGAAGCTATCAAAGCCTTTATTGTGGCGGATGATAAATCATTGACCAAAGACATGATCGAAAATCATTGTCGGGTGCATTTAACACCCTATAAAATTCCCAAAAGCATCGTATTTATTAATGAACTCCCAAAATCCAATATCGGCAAAGTCTTGCGTCGAAAATTGAGAGAATTGGTGGTATAGTGAAGAACGATTTAAATACACTATTTTGGACAGACCATGGAAAATTTTGTTGCAAAAGAAGTTCAAAAAGTTAGCGTTGAAAGTGAGCTCAAACAATCTTACCTTGCTTATGCGATGAGCGTCATTGTTGGACGCGCATTGCCTGACGTTCGGGATGGGTTAAAACCTGTACACCGACGTGTTTTATTTGCCATGCATGAATTGGGCAATGATTGGAACAAGCCCTATAAAAAATCTGCTCGTATCGTTGGTGATGTTATTGGTAAATACCACCCACATGGCGATACAGCCGTTTACGATACCATTGTGCGTATGGCGCAACCCTTCTCAATGCGTTACACCTTGGTGGACGGCCAAGGTAACTTTGGTTCAATCGACGGCGATGCAGCAGCTGCAATGCGTTACACCGAAATTCGCATGTCGCGATTAGCGCATGCTTTGTTAGCAGATATCGAAAAAGATACAGTCGATTTTACACCCAACTACGATGAGCATGAGATGATGCCCATCGTTTTACCAACGCAACTCCCTAATTTACTAATTAATGGTTCATCAGGCATTGCAGTTGGCATGGCCACAAATATCCCACCACACAACCTGAGTGAAACGGTGAGTGCTTGTATTGCATTGATCGATAATCCTGAGCTAACTGTGATGGATTTAATGCAATATATACCAGGACCTGATTTTCCGACAAGCGGTATCATTTACGGTAGAAATAGCATTATCGAAGCCTACAGTACTGGCCGTGGACGCATTATGGTGCGTGGCAGGACCCATATTGAGCATGACGAAAAGGGTGGTAAAGAACGTATTGTGGTGACAGAGTTACCTTATCAAGTGAATAAAGCGCGTTTTGTGGAGCGTATTGCAGAATTAGTGAAAGACAAGAAAATAGACGGCATTACTGGATTGCGCGATGAATCGGCAAAGCAGGGTATACGGGTTGTTGTTGATATTCGTCGCGGTGAAAATACCGATGTCATTTTAAATCAATTGTTAGTACACACACCGCTACAAACTGTGTTTGGTATTAATATGGTTGCATTAGAAGATGGGCAACCTAAAACATTAACATTAAAGCAGTTATTAAATGCATTTATCAAACATCGTCGTAATGTTGTTACAAGACGCACGATTTTTGACCTTAATAAAACGCGTGAACGTGCGCATATCTTAGAAGGGCTTGCGATTGCACTTTCTAATATCGATGCCATGATTGCATTAATTAAAAAAGCTAAAGATACTAATGAAGCGAAAATGAAATTAATGGAGTCAACCTGGCAAATTTCATCTACTGTTAAAATGATGATTGATGCCACTAACCCATCATCTACTAACGAATATCGATTATCTGCAGCGCAAGCACAAGCTATTTTAGAAATGCGATTAAATCGTTTAACCAATCTTGAACAAGATAAAATTATTTCTGAATATGCTGAACTACAAGCATTGATTATTAAATTACTCGCCATTCTGGAATCACCAGCACAACTCATGAAAGTCATCCGAGATGAATTAATCGCTCTTAAAGAAATATTTGGCGATGCACGGCGCACAGAAATGGTTGCCGTGGAAGAAGGCGAGCTAATGATTGAAGATTTAATCCCTGATGATGAACGTGTTGTCACGTTATCACATGATGGCTATGTGAAGACGCAAACATTGGATAGTTTTAAAGCGCAACATCGCGGTGGACGCGGCAAAATGGGTGCGGCAGTCAAGGAAGAAGATTCCATTGATTTTATGATCGTAGCGCGTGCTCATGACCACATACTTTGTTTTACAAATTTTGGAAAAGTATATTGGCTAAAGGTCTATCAATTGCCTGAAGCAAGCAGGACAGCTCGTGGACGCCCCATTGTCAATCTTCTGCCATTAGGGGAAGGCGAAAAAGTGAATACTTTCTTGCCCGTTCGCCAGTTTGATGAAAATCATTTTGTCGTGATGGCAACTTCTCTTGGTCTGATTAAAAAAGTCTCGCTGGTTAATTTTTCTAGACCACGCTCATCTGGCATTATGGCTATCCAGCTAAACGATGGTGACTATTTGGTTCAAGCTGAAATTGCAGTTGATCAAAATGATATTATGCTTTTCTCTGATGTGGGCAAAGTCGTTCGTTTCCCTGGCAGTAAAGTACGATGTATGGGTAGACAGGCAGCTGGTGTTCGCGGCATTCGTTTACAGCCAGATGAACGCGTTGTTTCGCTCATTGTGGCGCATGATGGTGATATCTTAACAGTCACCGAAAAGGGTTTCGGCAAACGAACAGCGATAGATGAATATCGAGTCAGTGGTCGCGGGGGGATAGGGATTATTTCTATCCAGGTCAACGACCGAAACGGTAAGGTCATCGGTGCGATTCAAGTTAAGCAAGATGCTGGCGTCATGCTAATCAGCAATAAAGGGATGGTTGTTCGTGTCCCAGTTTCAGAAATATCCCTCATTGGGCGCAATACCCAAGGTGTGCGTCTCATTCAGCTATCTGATAAAGAAGTACTAGTCAATCTTGAGCGGGTGAGTGGGGAAAGTGACGCATGCGTGCCGTAGCACCTGTTATCACGATTGATGGCAGCAGCGCGACAGGTAAGGGCACAATCAGTGAGATTATCGCAAAACAGCTTGGCTGGAAATTGCTTGAAAGTGGTGCGTTATATCGTCTTTTAGCACTTGCAGCCAACAAACATCACATCCTCTCAGATGATGCAACGGGTCTTGCAACGCTCGCAGAACATTTAGAAATCCAATTTATTGCACAAGAAAACGCCCCAACCCGCATTATATTAGAGAAAGATGAGGTTGCACCCGCGCATCTTTTTAACGAATCGACTGGCAAGGCAGCATCCATTATTGCAGCCATACCTGCTGTTAGAAAGGCGTTGCTTAGTCGACAACGTGCTTTTCGTGTGCCACCCGGATTAATAGCAGAAGGCCGTGATATGGGAACAGCTATTTTTCCAGACGCAGAGCTTAAGTTTTTCTTAACAGCTTCATTGTCAGAACGCGCCAAACGACGACTGAACCAGTTGAAAGAAAGGGGCGTGCATGCTACTCTCAGCGCCTTGATGGTCGAATTACGCGAACGTGATGAGCGCGATGAAGCACGCGCTGCTTCCCCGCTTAAAAAAGCGCATGATGCCATCTTGATTGATACCGACCATCTGACAATTGTGGCAGTGGTTGCGCGTATACTTAACGAAATTAAGAATAAATTTGAGGTTTGACAGTGAAAGACAATATGGAGTCGTTTGAGCAATTATTTGAAAGCAGTTTAGTTGAAAGCCCCATCCTATCTGGTGCCATTATAACAGCCACCGTCCTTCACATTGACAGCAAATATGTTGTTGTTGATGCCGGATTAAAATCAGAGTCCTATATTCCACTCGAACAGTTCTACGATGAGAATCGTAATCTTTCCGTTCAAGTTGGAGATGAAACTGAAGTAGCACTTGAAGTAATGGAAGATGGCTTTGGTAGTACACGTCTTTCTAGAGAACGGGCAAAACGACTCGAATCATGGACACGTCTTGCACGTGCTCATGAAAACAATGAAACGGTTCATGGAACCATCGTTGGCCGCGTTAAAGGTGGTTTCACTGTTGATATCAATAAAGTAAAAGCATTCTTGCCGGGATCTTTGGTGGATTTTAAACCGATCCGCGATCCAGATTCCTTAGAAGGCAAGTCTTTTGACTTTAAAGTCATTAAAGTTGATCAAAAACGCAATAATATTGTTGTTTCACGTCGCGCCGTACTGGAAGCTGAAACGCATGTTGAACGCTCTGCAGTCTTAGAAAATATTCATGAAGGCGATGAAATTACAGGCACCGTTAAAAATTTAACAGATTATGGTGCGTTTGTTGATCTTGGTGGTATCGATGGCTTATTACACATTACAGATATGTCATGGAAACGTACGAGACATCCGAGTGAAATTCTTAAACTAGGCGATGAAGTTAAAGTAAAAGTATTAAAAGTTGATCGTGACCATGCGCGTGTTTCACTTGGCTTAAAGCAGCTCGGTGGCGATCCATGGCGAGATATCGGCGATCGTTATCTTGTTAAATCTAAAATCACAGGCCGTGTGACCAACATTACTGAATACGGCTGTTTTGTTGAAATTGAATCAGGCATTGAAGGATTGGTTCACGTTTCAGAAATGGATTGGACTAACAAGAACGTTAATCCTAATAAAGTCCTACACTTAGGACAAGAAGTTGAAGTAATGGTACTAGATGTTGATGCGGATAGACGACGTATTTCACTCGGCTTGAAGCAATGCATTGTTAATCCATGGGCAGCTTTTGCTGAACACCATCATGATGGTGAAAAAATCAAAGGTAAAATCAAATCAATTACTGACTTTGGTATCTTCATTGAATTAGATGGGGGGATTGATGGATTAATTTATTTATCTGATATCGCCTGGAATGAAAAAGAAGCTGAAGAAAAATTACGTCAATATCAGAAAGGCGACGAACTAGAAGCATTGGTTTTAACGATAGATGTTGAACGCGAACGCATTGCGCTCGGGTTAAAACAACTAACCGATGATCCTGTTGCGCACTACTTACAAAACAACAAGAAAGGCAACATTGTTTCTGGAAAAGTCGTTGAATTGAATCAAAAGCAATTAATTATTGAACTGGCCACTGATGTGTTAGGTGTGATACGCGCAACAGATGTAACCGCCTCATGGAAAGTAGATGATGCTGTTGATGTAAAAGTTGTTGGTGCTGATAAAAAGATGCATATGGTCGCACTTGTTTCATCAGCAGAAGATGTAACAGATGATATTGAAGATCATCATGCTGCAGCAAAAGATGAAAAGACCAGCACCAAGAAAGCAAAATCCAGCAAACCATCATCCGCATCGCAAGATGCAGGTTCTGTACCACGTAGCGGCGGCGCCAAAAAGAAACCTGCTACCAGCAGTAGCAGTTCAGCTTTAAAAACCACACTTGGCGATATCTTGAAAGGACAAATGGATAAAGGCGAATAGTATTTTTTGTCTAATCCATTGCTATTTCATGCGACTCTCTCCTCTCTTTCTGTTCGGGAGAAGAGAGTTGGATTATCCTGCAACTTTGCTCATATTTTGCTTCCACTTAATATTGCATCCGATACTATTTTTCTGATCCTCAGATATCGGGTTTCCCGCCAAAATACAATCCAATGCTCGACTTAAATCAGCCCCAGTAACGGGTAGATTATTTGTCGGCGTTGAATTGTCAAATCTTCCCCTGTAAACACATTTTAAATTTTTATCAAATACATAAATATCTGGCGTACAAGCGGCTTGGTAAGCGCGTGCTACGACCTGAGTTTCATCGAACAAATAGAGAAAGGGATAACGCATTTTTTTAGCTTCAAGCTGCATATTGATTAAGCTGTCTTCAGGATATAACACAGTGTCATTTGAGTTGATCGCAATAAATGCGATGCCATGTGTTTGATATTGATTTGCAATCTCCACCATTTTCTCTTGTATATGCTTTACAAAAGGGCAGTGATTACAAATAAACAGGATGACCGTCGCTGTCTCTGATTTTAGCTCATCAAGAGAATAAATTTTATGAGTTGCAGCATCTGGTAATGCAAAACTAGGTGCGATTGTACCCAGTGGAATCATTGTTGAGGGCGTAAGAGCCATATTTTTCTCCAAATCAAAGTGCTTACACACATTGTCATCCAGAGGTGCGCTTTTTGCGCCGAAAGATGATCTCCTCG
>MGYE01000083.1:0-2576 GCA_001801625.1 Gammaproteobacteria bacterium RIFCSPHIGHO2_12_FULL_42_10 | reverse complement strand
GGCGCAAAAAGCGCACCTCTGGATGACAGTATATAAGGTGAATCATGATTCTATTTGTTATCGCATTTT
The DNA here is from genome assembly GCA_001801625.1 of Gammaproteobacteria bacterium RIFCSPHIGHO2_12_FULL_42_10. Lineage (GTDB taxonomy): Bacteria > Pseudomonadota > Gammaproteobacteria > DSM-16500 > DSM-16500 > Aquicella. The sequence continues at coordinate 2,507 of MGYE01000083.1, read as the reverse complement.
TTATCGGTGATTGCTACCTGCAAACACTGCCGCAATTACCATCTCAATTGATATTATGCGCATTGATCATCATGAGTCTTATATTATGCTATCTCCAAACACAATGGAAATATAGCTATGTGATCATAGCGGCTATATCGGGATTTGTTTTTACTGCTTGGTATGCACAATCGTTATTATTATGGACATTACCAAAATCAGAAGAAGGGATACCGATGGTCATCACAGGATATATTGCTTCTTTACCAACACATGATCGATGGCAAACAAATTTTTTATTGATGTTCCATTCAAGATTGATCCGATTAACGTGGCGAGATCCTGCTATTCAATTAAAGGTAGGTGATCGCTGGCAGTTGCAGGTTAAGCTTAAACGCATACACAGCACACAAAATGAAGGTACTTTTGATTTTGAAGGTTGGGCGCTACAAAAAAAATTGCGTGCGGGAGGCGTGGTACTGCCTAATGGATTACATCGTTTACTTCAAGCTAATCCATATCGATATCCTATTTTGCATCTTAGACAGCGTTGTCAAAATAATTTAAATTTTTATGCACATCATTTAAAGAACACGCCCTGGATAGCTGCTCTCATGATTGGCGAACATTCAGGTGCGCCAGAAAAAGAGTGGGAGATTTTACATCGTACGGGCACCAACCATCTCATGGCAATTGCAGGATTACATATTGGGATGATTGCAGGATTGGTTTACGCCATTTGTAGAAGAATGTGGATTTTCGTACCCCGATTGTCACTTCATTATCCTGCACATCTTGCCGCATCTGCAGCAGCACTTATTATCGCAATTTTTTATAGCGCATTAGCTGGCTTTTCATTACCCACTGAAAGAGCTTGCATCATGCTCGCTTGCTTCACAATGACTTTATTATTAAAAGTTGAAATAAATAAATGGTGTGTTTATACCTGCGCGCTCTTTTTAATTTTACTGTTAAATCCCTTAAGCGTCTTAACAGATAGCTTTTGGCTGTCGTTTGGCACCATTGGCATTATTATTTATGGTATGTGCGGTCGACTACATGCTTTCGGGTGGTGGTGGAAGTGGGGACGCGTGCAGTGGGTGATTGGCATTGGATTAATACCGCTTTCACTGATCTTATTTAAAGAGTGTTCACTGATTTCTTTTATCGCTAATACTTTTTCAATTCCTTGGATTGGTTTTTTTGTTTTACCATTTTGTTTTTTGGGCGGATTATTTTTATTAATATCTCCACCGATTGGCTATCCGCTTATCGTGCTTGCTGATAAGAGCCTCACAATCTTATGGACAGTACTTGCCTGGTTCTCGCATTTACCGATTGCAAGCATACAGCTTGCTCTTCCATCTGCTTTGACGTCACTATCTATTATAATAGGCATAGGGATTTTTCTATTGCCTGCTGGCATAAACGGTCGATGGTTCAGCATGCTATTTTTATTACCATTGCTAATCACCCATGAAAAACATCCACCTCTAAGCACAATCTGGTTCACCTTGCTTGATGTGGGTCAGGGATTATCGACTATCGTTCAGACAGAAAATCATTTATTAATATTTGACACAGGTCCAAAATTTGAAAATCAGGACTCAGGAAAAAATATTATTCTGCCTTATTTGCAAATGATTGGTGCTCATCACATTGATATGTTGGTTGTGAGTCACGGCGACAATGATCACATCGGTGGCGCCAATGCATTGCTTTCTGCAATGTCTGTGCGAGCGATCAAAACAAGTGTTCCAGAGATGCTTGAAACACCCGTTACGACCCCCTGTCTTGCTGGAGAGCAGTGGACGTGGGATCAAGTACATTTTGAATTTTTGCATCCAAAATCGCTTGATGATGATCAGAATAACAACGATTCATGTGTATTGCGTATCACGAGCGGCAAACAACATATTTTATTAACAGGTGATATTGAAAAAGCAGCAGAAAAAAGTTTACTTCAGAATAATCACGATCAATTACCTGCAACTATTTTAATTGCGCCACACCATGGCAGCAAAACATCAGGCATGCGAGCCTTCATTGAAGCAGTGCATCCGCAATATGTACTCTATGCAATTGGTTATCGCAATCGTTATCATTTTCCACATCCTGCTGTTGTTGAAACCTACACGCAATTAGGCGTCAAACAATTAGATACTGCACAATCAGGGATGATCACGTTTACAATAGAACCTAACAAACCCATTGCTACGCCTTTTCAATATCGCATTGATCACCATCGATATTGGTTCGATTAAGGGGTTGCGCGTACATCAGCCCATAAATGTTACCGACACAATTAGTTTAGTATAGAGTTTTATCAGTTTAACTTAACTTGAAATGCATAGACTTAGTAAAGCACTCTTCTTAGGATACCTTTTTAAGTCCAATATCTTCAAATCCAGTTACCTTTATAGGCGGACGATGCGGGAACTTTGCAGTTATATTTAATTTCCCGCCCATTGCTTCGATATAAGAAATCAGTGTTGAAAGTAATAAATCAGACCGTCTTTCTAAGCGAG
>MGYE01000082.1:70701-75718 GCA_001801625.1 Gammaproteobacteria bacterium RIFCSPHIGHO2_12_FULL_42_10 | reverse complement strand
TTTAAATCAAAAAAGTGACATGCTACAACTTGCATTAAAAGAGTTGCCAGTATTAGCTATTTTAAAACGATCGTTATCTGAGGTATTAAATCAGCATGTACAGATTGAGTCAGCATTAAACACCGCGCGCAATAAAATTGAATCGCTCAATGAAGCACGCCTTACAGTGAGTGAAGCAAGACAAGTTATTGAGAAAGAAATCAATCGTCTCCGCTCATCGCTTGAGTCATTGCGTGTAGAAACACAATCACGCAAAGTGAAAGCAGAAGCCTTGGTAGAAAAACTCAATGAAACCACCTATGCCTTGCCTGATATTTTAAAAACGCTACCAGAAGAAGGCAAATCATCCGAGTGGCAAGACAAACTAAATCGGGTGATCAATCGTATTGAACGTTTAGGTGCAATCAACCTCGTGGCCATTGAAGAATACAAAACTTGTCAGGAACGTAAAACGTATCTAGATCAGCAAATGGCAGATTTGGAAGCTGGATTAAAAACATTAGAAGATGCTATTAGTAAAATAGACAAAGAAACACGTGTACGTTTTAAAGAAACATTCGACCAAGTCAATGCACGTTTTCAAGCATTATTCCCAACCATATTTGGCGGCGGGCATGCAACGCTTATATTGAATGACGAAAATTTATTAGAAGCGGGCGTTTCCGTGATGGCTTGCCCTCCCGGAAAACGCAATAGCTCCATTCACCTGTTGTCAGGCGGTGAAAAATCATTAACAGCACTTGCGTTTGTTTTCTCTATTTTCTATCTGAATCCTGCACCATTTTGTCTGCTCGATGAAGTCGATGCTGCGCTCGACGACATGAATGTGTTACGCTTCGCAAAATTAGTTAAATCAATGGCAGATAAAACGCAGTTTATTTTTATCAGTCATAATAAAGTCACCATGGAAATAGGAACTTGTCTCATTGGTGTAACCATGCATGAGCCTGGTGTATCACGTTTAGTGAGTGTTGATATTGAAGAGGCTATGCGTTTTGCCGACGCCTAATTTATCAATCGCGAAAATGATTACAGCATTGCGTCATGAAATTAATGAGCATAGTTATCGTTATTATGTCTTAGATGATCCTGTTATTTCGGACGCAGCTTATGACAAATTATTTCATGAATTAAAGCAATTAGAAGAAACATACCCTACGCTCATCACAAAAGAATCACCGACTCAACGAGTGGGCGATGTACCTTTAGCAATGTTTCAATCGGTCAGTCATGATGTTCAAATGCTTTCTTTAGATAATGCATTCACTGAAGATGATATTGTCGCATTTGATAAACGTGTTCATGATCGACTTCATTCAGAAGCTCTCATTCAATATTGTTGCGAACCAAAGTTAGATGGGTTAGCCATTAATTTGCGCTATATTAATGGCATTTTTCATCAAGCAGCAACGCGAGGAGATGGCGCAACAGGTGAAGATGTTACGGAGAATGTTAGAACAATCAAAATGATCCCAATGACACTACGAGGAAAGACACTCCCGCGTTTATTGGACGTACGTGGTGAAATATTTATTTCAAGACAAGGTTTTGAGGCAATCAATCAAGCCGCACTTTCACGCGGAGAGAAAATATTCGCTAATCCTAGAAATGCAGCAGCAGGTAGTTTACGACAACTAGATTCACGCATCACCGCAAAAAGACATTTAGAAATTTACTGTTATGGCCTTGGTAAATATGATGGCCCGCGTCTGCCTGAGACACATTATGATATTTTAAAACAAATATCAGATTGGGGATTGCGTATTAATCCACTCATTCAGGTTGTGCAAAGCGTACCCGAGTGTCTTGCCTATTATGAACGCATGCGAACTCAAAGATCTCAGTTAACCTATGAAACAGATGGTGTTGTTTACAAAGTCAATGCTTTGGCGGAGCAAGAAAAATTAGGATTTGTAACGCGCGCACCACGTTGGGCGATTGCACATAAATTCCCCGCGGAAGTTGCCTATACAACGATTACATCCGTTGAATTTCAAGTAGGCAGAACAGGCGCCCTGACACCCGTTGCACGCTTGGAACCAGTTAACGTGCATGGTGTGACCATTAGCAACGTTACACTCCATAATATGGATGAAATAGCACGTAAAGATATTCGTATTGGAGATACAGTTATCGTAAGGAGAGCGGGAGATGTGATCCCTGAAGTGGTGGGTGTCATTCAAACAAAGCGACCCACACACACCCAACAGATTGTCATGCCGACACATTGTCCTGTTTGCCAGGCTGACATTGAACAAATAGAAGATGAAGCAGTCGCAAGATGCACGGGTGGACTCTATTGTCCCGCACAGCGGAAAGAAACCATTCGTCATTTTGCATCGCGTCGCGCAATGGATATTGAAGGATTGGGTGATAAAATAGTGAATAAATTAGTTGATGTGGGATGGGTGCACACAGTCGCTGATATTTATCAGTTAAAACAATCCACATTAGCAGCGTTAGAGCGAATGGGGGAAAAATCTGCTCACCGATTATTGACGCAGATCGAAAAAAGCAAACATACGACGCTTCCTAAATTTCTATATGCGCTTGGCATTAGAGAAGTAGGGGAGGCAACTGCTAAACATTTAGCATACGCGTTTAAATCATTAGAGGTCATTCAGGAGGCGTCGCTTGAGACTTTACAGACTGTGCCTGATATTGGTCCAATCGTTGCAGAACATATCGTACATTTTTTTAAAGAACCCCATAATCGCAAAGTCATTGCACAGCTTTTGAGAGCAGGCATTATTTTGGAAGCCATCAAAACTTCCTCAGATTTACCACTCTCTGGAAAAACATTCGTCATCACAGGAACTTTGGATGGATTTTCGCGTGATGAGCTGAAGGCGCAGTTGGAGGGATTAGGGGCGAAAGTAGCGGGGAGCGTTTCTAGCAAAACACACTATGTCGTGGCCGGTGATAATCCAGGTTCTAAGCTTGCACAAGCGAAGGCATTTGGCGTGAAGATTCTAGATGAGTATGCGTTGGTAAAGCTGCTAAAATCATAGCGGAAAAACATATCAGCGCTATAAAATTTATTCTCCCGGCTGAAATAAAGAGCATTTTAGCCGGACTACGCTACGTGGGATGACACGCGCTTTATGAACTAGTTAACGCACCCGGCTGTGAAGGTGTTCGTTCATGTCCGTCAGTCAGTAATTCGCGTATTTTTGCTTGAATCATATCGATTGCAATACGATTATTGCCACCCATTGGTACGATCAAATGGGCAAAATGTTTAGACGGATCGATAAATTGCATATACATAGGACGCACAGTGTCTTCGTATTGTTGCAACACAGAATCCATAGAGCGATCTCTTTCTTTAACATCTCGTTTTAAGCGACGAATGAGACAAATATCTAATGATGTTTCCATAAAAATGCGAATATCCATCATCTCCCTAAGTGATTGCTGGATAAACAATAAAATGCCTTCAAGCACGATAACAGCATGCTGACCAATGTGTTTTGTTTCTTTTTGTCTGATATGTAATGCATGATTATAAACGGGCACTTCAACGCTTTTGCCTTGCTGAAGTAACAATAAATGCCGGTAAAGGAGGTCATGATCAATCGCATCGGGATGATCATAATTAATGGTTGTGCGCGCTTCGTAGGGAATATTGCTGTGATCTTTATAATAGGAGTCTTCAGAGATGACAACGACTTGAGTGGACCCTAACTCGTTGACAATGGTATTTGCCAATAAACTCTTACCGGACGCAGATGCCCCAGAAATACCTATAATAATAGGGTATTTTTTATGGACTTGATTAAAATGGGCGGTCATATTCTATGAAAGGTATTAAGCATATGCTATTCTAGCATAGGTATTTTAACTCTATCAAGCGCTGAGCCATATACATCAAAATGAAAATTTTATATGATATTTTTCCTGTTTTTTTATTTTTTATCGCCTTTAAATTTGGCGGTATGTATGTTGCAACAATCGTTGGCATCATTGCAAGCATTGTACAAGTTGGGTTAAACCGCATCATACAAAAACGCTGGGATCACATGCAGCTTGTCACACTCACCGTATTTATCATATTCGGTGGCATGACACTCTATTTTCACAACCCTATTTTTGTTAAATGGAAGCCAACGGTCATTTTTTGGGTATTTTCTTTTGTCATGTTTGCTAGTCAACTTTTTACAGATAAACCAGTCATACAGCGATTAATGAAAAATATACCGACAGAGGGTGAAGAAATTCCATCTCTCATTTGGAAACGCTTAAATATGATGTGGACAATATTTTTTATGATTCTGGGTTGTTTAAATTTATATATCGCTTATCACTATGATAGTGATACCTGGGTGAATTTTAAATTTTATGGCATTACGAGCGCAATGATCGGCTTTAGTATTTTTCAAGCGATCTATTTAAGTCGATATTTAGTGCAATCTGCTCGCAAGTGATTTAAATTTGGTAAAGCGATGCTTTTTACTTCTGGTTTAATTGGCGGGCAGTTCGTTCGCGTGGAGTAAAAAGACACCATCTTCACCTCGCGCAAAAGTCAGCCAGGTGAAGGGTAGGCCAGGAAAAGCATCTTCCATTAATTCTGTTTGATTACCTACTTCAACAATGAGTATGCCATGCGGCTTCAAATAGGCACTGGCATCACTTAAGATGCGTTGAATAATTTCTAAACCCGTTTCGCCCGCTTTGAGTCCAAGCGAAGGTTCGTGTCGATATTCAGGCGGCAACAACAACATCTCTGCTTTACCTACATAGGGTGGATTACTGATAATAATATCATATTGTTGATTGGGTAAGCCTTGAAACACATCAGCTTGATGAAGATGCAAGCGATCCTCTAATACATGTTTTAACACATTAATTTTTGCAACTGCCAATGCATCTTGCGAAATATCAACAGCATCCACTATCGCATCTGGGAAAGCTTTAGCGCAAGCGACTGCAATACAGCCACTACCCGTACATAGATCTAATATTAAATTGACATTATTCGGGTCAACCCATGGTTCAAAACGATTTTCAATCAGCT
>MGYE01000082.1:33535-70669 GCA_001801625.1 Gammaproteobacteria bacterium RIFCSPHIGHO2_12_FULL_42_10 | reverse complement strand
TCATCAACATAAAATGGCAAATCGGCAAACCAAGCTTCATGGATTAAATAGGCAGCAGGTATTCGGCTGCTAATACGTTTTTCAATCAACGCCATTAATGCATGGCGCTCAGCTTCCACTAAGGCGGCTTCCAGGGCGGCAGGGTGAATGGAATGGGGAAGGTGTAATGTATGTAAAATCAACGAGGCCGCCTCATCCCAGGCATTGTCAGTTCCATGTCCATAATGGAGTCCAGCTTCGTTGAAGCGACTGGTCGCATAACGCAAAAAATCGCGTATAGTATGTAGTTCTGTCGGGATATTCGTAGGCATGAGGCTACTATATGAAAACCATCGATCAAATTCAATTGATATTGAACCGTTCAGAATGTTTGTATGATTTTAAAGCGGTGAATACTGCACTAGACCGCATGGCAACTGCGATTACACAACAATTAAAATCGACCCGTCCATTGGTATTATGTGTCATGACGGGTGCATTAATTACTGTCGGCCATCTTGTGACACGTTTATCTTTTCCATTAGAAATCGATTATATCCACGCAACACGTTACCGTGGTACGACGCGTGGCGGTGATCTACATTGGCTGGTTGAGCCAAGACAGAGCTTAAAAGATCGCACAGTTCTAATCGTTGATGATATTATGGATGGCGGCTTAACATTAGCAGCCATTTTAGATTACTGCAAACAACAACAAGCGCAAGCAGTATACTCTGCCGTGTTAGTTAGCAAAAAACGTGCACGTGAACCGGGTATCAAATTTGAACCAGATTTTGTAGGGCTCACTACTGAAGATCGATATTTATTTGGTTTTGGATTGGATTACGAGGAGCATTTACGCAATGTGCCTGGTATTTATGCAGTGAGTGAAGATGATGGACAGGCTTAATGATCAAGGTGGTGGTCGCCAAGAACAATATATCCACAGAACGTTCTGCTAATATATTTTCTTATTTAGCATTATTAACTGGTTTCTTCCTATTGTTAGAAATTAGTTTTTTTATACAATGCAATCGCACTTATCTTTCAGATTATACATTCATGACAGATCATCTGGATCTGCCTATTGCTATGCTACCCGGTATTATCTATTTTGTTTTTGCTGAATTATTAATACATTTTATCTATTGCGCGTTCATCTGGATGACAGCGAGCTATACCACCAGCTTTTTTCAAATCACGCATTGGCAAAAAATATTTTTTGCAATAGGTCTTTGGCTGCTAGGCATATTATCTGTTTTTGCCGCTAATCAATATTTTTTTCCTAATTCAAAATTTTCTGAACTGTCTATGATGCTTTTCAATAGACAGATTGCTCTGATCATTTGGTTATCAGGCCTGGTTGTTTTTTCATGCTGCATTACATTTGTCATTTTGTATAGCCAGTGGATACGACGCTTATTACTTGCATGTTGTATTTTTGCGGGTGGTTGGTACGGCTATTATAACAGCTTGCCTACAAATGACGCCGCTACAACCACCGAGCCCAATGTTATCCTCATTGGCATGGATTCAGTGAGACCGGATTTTTTAGGATTTTTTGGTCATGCAATCAACACGCCATTCATCGATCAATTTTTAGCGCAATCTTTTGTGCTACGCAATGCTATCACACCACTTGCAAGAACTTTTCCCTCCTGGACAAGTATTTTAACGGGAGAATACCCACATACAACCGGTATTCGCACAAATCTATCTAAACAAGATCATGCTAATTTATCAACCTCACTTCCTTTGATTTTAAAACAAAAAGGCTATGAAACTATTTACGCTACAGATGAAACCCGTTTCAGTAATATTGGTGAAAAATACGGGTTTGATCGGATGGTGACGCCGCCTATGGGTATCAATGATTTTTTACTGGGCACATTCAATGATTTTCCTTTGTCTAACTTAGTTGTCAATACAACAATAGGACGATGGTTGTTTCCTTATAGCTATGCAAATCGTCCAGCTTATTTCATTTATGAGCCTAATAGTTTTTTACAATTAATAAAGTCAGCCTTATATCACACAAGAACAAAACCACTTTTTTTAGCAGTTCATTTTTGCCTACCGCATTATCCCTATTTATGGGCGCGATTAGATGGACGTCATTATGCGGCCATTCCACGTTATGAAATGAGCATTGAACAGGTCGATCAGCAATTACATGATTTCTTCGTATTACTACAAAATGCACATTTGCTAGAGCATGCGATTGTCGTTTTACTATCCGATCATGGCGAGGCATTAGAATTACCCGGCGATCGCATGACTGAAGAAGATTTGTATGTGCCAAGCAAGGCTCACGAAAGAGCGCCACGCTTTTATCCGCATAGTTTAGAACATGAAGCGGTCAATCAATCGGTGGGGCATGGAACAGATGTGTTAAGCTTAACGCAGTATCATACTTTATTAGCGTTCAAAGCTTATGGTATGACCACTTTAAATCAAGGCGCAAGCAATCATGCTGTCTCATTGTTAGATATTCAGCCTACCATTCTTGATCTACTAAAAATTAAACCACCACAAATCAACACAACACAACGGTCACTGACTCCTTATTTCAATCATTTTTCACAACACGCTGATCAACAACTTAATAAAAGATATATCGTCATTGAGAGTGATTTTACGCCTGAAGCCATTCGGACGGTTTATCCTGAAATGCAGGATGTTATTTTGGAAGGTATTCAGCTCTTTCAAATTGATCCTTTTACAACACGACTCACCGTGACAGAAAAAATGAATAAAAAAATCATCGCAAGCAAACAATTTGCTGCATTAAATGACCATTGGATACTCGCAATGTATCCTCAAAACACTCATCAAAAAATATTTATATTAATAAACAGACAGAGCGGTCAATGGACGGATAATTTACAATCTAATTTTGCTAAAACAGCACCCGTAGTGAGCATGCTTGCTGAGTTGAAAAAATTTACTCAGTGACTATTCATAAAATCGCCATTGCTAGCGAAGAGAAGCAATCCAGAAAGTATATTAAATTGACAGTATTATCTGGATTGTTTCGTCGCTGCGCGCATCGCAACGACGAAACCCTGTTTTTAGTTATTCTGCTGAATAAATACAAAATATTATTCCATTTATTCATCAATGATCTTCTTTTATACAATTCTGTCTTATCTTAATGCAGGTGATGAGCGGTAATATGACTCATGTTTAGATACTGACCTTTTGAAACAACATCTTGATAGTAGGTCTATCTAACAGATTTTCGATAGGTTACTAACAGACTTATCCACAGAAACTGTGAGTAACTTGTTGCTGTCGCGAAACTGAAAAAACCACCCGAGCCCGCGATGTTCAGATGACACTTCATCCGAAGTGTTGTAAGATTCAAGTATTTGTCGGATAGATATACCACATGGATGTCATTCATCTTCTTGATGCTGTCGTTTTGCTTGCAACGATTTGGATTAGCGCATGCTATGCGCTATCTGCTAGATCGTGGACAATACTGCTTGCTGTCGTCATCATAACCATTTCTTGCTTTGGACGACTATCGTTCACTGTTTTGTTCGCTCTTTGGATCAGTACATTTCTTTTATTCTCATTTATTTATTTAAAAACCTATCGTCAACGTTATTTATTGCCGTATCTACTAAGTCGATTAAAAAAACACATGCCAGCGATTGGCGATACAGAAAAAGAAGCCATTGAGGCGGGTGACTTATGGTGGGAAAAAGAATTATTTTGCGGCAACCCCCATTGGGAAAAATTATTTTCTGAACCTGCGCCCACTCTCACAATAGAAGAGCAGCGTTTTTTATCTAATCAAGTAGACACACTCTGCAGCATGTTAAACGACTGGGAAATTGTGCATGAAATACATAATATACCTGATCACATTTGGAATTATTTAAAAAAAGAAGGCTTTTTTGGCTTAGTTATTCCCAAACAATATGGTGGGCTAGGCTTTTCTGTTGCAGCGCTCTCTGTCATTATCGTAAGAGTTGCAACACGCAGTATCAGCGTTGCGGTGACTCTCATGGTGCCAAATACGTTAGGTCCAGGCGAGCTATTGTTGCAATATGGCACAGATGAGCAGAAACAATGCTACTTACCATGCCTTGCAACAGGCGAAGAAATGCCATGTTTTGCACTCACCGCACCTGATGCAGGCAGTGATGCAGGTGCAATCCCTGATAAAGGGATTATTTGTTACGGTGAATTTGAAGGAAAAAATATCTTAGGTATGCGCGTCACCTGGGATAAACGCTATATTACATTAGCACCTGTTGCTACCTTGCTGGGTCTTGCTATACATCTCTATGATCCTGATCATCTGCTAAGCAGCGAAGAAGATCGCGGTATTACACTCTGTCTGATTCCAACCTCACATCCTGGTGTTGAAATTGGTCATCGTCATTACCCAATGCAGCTCGCTTTTCTAAATGGCCCGACACGCGGCAAAGATGTCTTCATTCCAATGAATTGGATTATTGGAGAAGAACCCATGATTGGGAAAGGCTGGCGAATGCTCATGGGTTCGCTTTCTGCGGGTCGCGCTATCTCTTTGCCTGCGCTCGCTACAGCCTGCAGTAAGATGGCTTATCGTCATACAGGCGTTTATGCGCGCCTACGGCAGCAATTTAACGTACCCATTGCCTCATTTGAAGGGATTCAGGAAGCATTGGGTTATATCGCAGGCTTTACGTACACACTTGAAGCGTGCCGCACCATGACAATCGGTGCGCTACAGCAACATATCAAGCCTGCTATTGCATCTGCCATTGCAAAATACCAGATGACTGAGTTATCCCGTCGCAGCGTACAACATGCAATGGATATACATGGTGGGCATGCTATTCAAACAGGGCCCGATAATATTTTAGCACCTGTTTACAATAGCATTCCCATTAGTATCACGGTTGAAGGTGCGAATATTTTAACACGCAATCTTATCATTTTTGGACAAGGCGCTATTCGTTGTCATCCATACCTCTATCAGGAAATGATAATTATTCTTTCAAAGAAACCTGATCTCAATCAATTCGATCAACTACTCATGTCGCATGTTGGTTATTTTGTTAGTCATTTTATCCGTAGTCTTGGATATGGTTTAACTGGCGGGCGATTTATTTATTCTTCCATCAAGAACCGCACCATTAAGAAACACCATAAGCAATTAACACGCATGAGTACAGCGCTTGCTTTTCTATCTGATATTAGTCTCATGTTGTTAGGTGGGCAGCTCAAGCGAAAGGAACGCGTTTCTGCGCGATTAGGTGATATATTAAGCGAGCTTTATTTGGCTTCTGCCGCTTTAAAGCGATATCACGATACATTATCCCTACAATCAAAAGAAGAATGCGATCATGCTACATGGGCATTGCAATCAAACTTGCATAACATTCAAATTGCAATTGATGGTTTGCTGTATAATTTCCCCATTCGATTTCTTGGAAAATTGTTACGTTTTATTGTCTTCCCATTTGGGACGGCATACCGTCTACCAAGCGATCGCTTGCACGCAAAATTAGCATTATCCATGACCACGCCTTCGGATTTTCGCAATCGATTGACACAATATTGTTATATCGGCAGAGCAGAACATACACAGCCTGATCTTCTAGAAAACGCATTACTCAATGTCGCGCCAATGGATGAGCTTTTGAAAAAAGTCAATCGTGCTGTTCGAGATAAATTAATTCCTGGGCAATATAGCAAAATGCAGCGTATTGCACAGGCATGCAAGATTAATGTACTGACAGAAGAAGAAGCTCGCCACCTGAGTGCATTTGAGTCTTTACGTGAAGCTATTATTAAAGTAAATGAATTTTCATTTGATTTAAGTAAGGTCATTGTATGATGCGTGATGTTTATATAGTAGATGGTGCAAGAACGCCTTTTTTAAAAACCACAAACAAAGCGGGTCCATTCTCTGCCTCTGATATGGCAGTGATGACCGCACAACAATTGTTTGCAAACCAACCCACGTGCGCGCCAACTCATCTTGATGAAGTGATCTTGGGCTGCGTGATGCCAAGTGTTGATGAAGCCAACATCGCTCGTATTGTTGCGTTACGTTTGGGCTGCGGCAAATCAGTGCCCGCTTGGACTGTACAGCGCAATTGTGCATCGGGTATGCAGGCCTTAGATAGTGCTTTTTCAAATATCGCCTTAGGTCGCAGTGATTTAATATTGGCAGGCGGTACCGAAGTCATGAGCCGCGCGCCGCTTTTGTTAAATAACGACATGACAGCATGGGTGTCACGCATGATGAGTGCTAAAGACTGGAAAACGCGATTACAAACTATTTTTACATTAAAACCTGCTTATTTTAAGCCAGTCATTGCGCTATTACATGGATTAACTGATCCTACAATCAATCTTTCTATGGGGCAAACAGCAGAAATCTTAGCCCACCAATTCAACATCACACGTGAAATGATGGATCAATTTGCATACGAAAGTCATCAACGCGCCGTCTCTGCAGACACCCATCACCATCTATCAGAAATAAAAACCCTCTTTTCTAATCAGGGTGATTATTTCTCAAATGATACGGGTGTTAGACCTGATTCTAGTTTACAAAAATTAGCAACTTTAAAACCTATTTTTGATAAACGATTTGGCAGTGTAACAGCAGGTAATAGCTCACAAGTGACAGATGGTGCAGCGCTTCTATTGCTTGCAAGCCATGAGGCAATTGAAAAATACCACTTGCCTGTCCTTGCTAAAATAGTTGGGACAACTTGGGCCGGCGTCCTACCATCTGAGATGGGGCTCGGACCTGTTTATGCTGTTGACAAACTAATGCAACAGTTTAATTTATCTTTCCAGAATATTGACTATTGGGAAATTAATGAAGCTTTCTCGGCGCAAGTTTTAGCTTGTGTGGAGGCATTATCTAGCGATCAATACTGTCAAACTCATTTAGGGCGCGAGAAAGCATGGGGCGCAATTAATCGCGATCGTTTAAATGCAGATGGCGGTGCAATTGCATTGGGGCATCCTATTGGAGCAAGTGGAGCACGCATTGTTTTACATCTTGCAATGCTTCTAAAGCGTGAGAACGCACATCGTGGTGTTGCTACGATTTGCATTGGCGGTGGACAAGGTGGCGCAATGTTGATTGAAAGAGGTTTGTAAATTATGAGCACAATGCAATATCAGAACTGGCGCCTAGAGATAGATAAAGATCAAATTGCTTGGTTATTTTTTGATAAAAAAAATGCTGCTATCAATACGATCGATCAACACGTTATGCATGAGTTATCCGCTGCGTTAGATCACCTAGAGAAAAATCATGCTGTTTGCGGTCTTATTATTACATCGGGCAAGACAACAGGATTTGCTGCAGGCGCCGATATCTCACAATTTAAAGAGCTGAAAGATACCGAACAAGCAACGACGTTGCTAACAGAAGGGCAACGCATTTTCAATCAACTGGAAGGCTTAAAAATTCCCACCGTTGCTCTCATTGATGGATTTTGTCTGGGCGGTGGATTAGAGCTTGCTTTGGCTTGTCGATATCGTGTCGCAGAAGAGGGTGTTCAGACTAAGTTAGGATTGCCAGAAGTAAAATTAGGCATCCATCCTGGTTGGGGTGGCACTGTGCGTCTTCCAAGATTAATTGGTCCGCTAGCAGCGCTCAACCTTATTTTATCAGCACGCATGATGACAGGTAGGGCGGCTTATAAATTAGGCCTGGTTGATGTTGCAGTACCTAAACGACAGTTAATTCATGCAGCTAAATTTTTTATTTTACAGCAACCTCCAGCCCACCATGAGACTGCATTACAATCCTTATTGCAAGGAAAGATTGCACGACAAGTAATCAGCGTTTATTTGCGTAAAAAATTACGCAATCTAATGAGCCCATCACATTATCCTGCACCTTATCAAGTTATCGATAACTGGGAAACAATGGGCGTGTTGAATCATGCGGCATTTCAACAAGAAGCAAAAAGCTGCGGTAGATTATTTTTTAGTGAAACTTCTCAAAATTTAGTACGAGTCTTTTTTTTACAGGAAAAATTAAAGAGCTTAGCTAAAGATATCGCTTATCAACCAACACACATCCATGTGATTGGTGCAGGAACCATGGGTGGTGATATTGCGGCATGGTGCGCATTGAAAGGATTGACGGTTACCTTGCAAGATTTAGAACCACGATCTATTGCGAGTGTAATCAAAAAAGCTCATCTTTTATTTAAAGAAAAACTCAAAGAATCTTATCTGATCCAACGAGCTATGGATCACTTAATACCAGATATGGCAGGTCAGGGCATCTCACATGCAGATATTGTCATTGAAGCTGTTGTCGAAAATCTTGCCGTCAAACAATCTGTTTTTCAATCTATTGAAGCACATGCAAAACCAAGTGCCATTTTAGCAACAAACACCTCTAGTATCTTACTAAGCGAGATCAGCACTGTATTAAATGCAAAAGATCGCTTGATTGGTATTCATTTTTTCAACCCGGTTCATAAAATGCAATTAGTTGAAGTTGTCTCAAGCGACGTGACTTCGCATCAAATATTTAATAATACCATTAGTTTTGTTCGCTGCATTGATCGTTTACCGTTACCTGTCAAAAGTAGTCCAGGCTTTTTAGTTAATCGCATTTTAATGCCTTATCTGCTAGAGAGTGTTGCGATGCTAAACGAAGGCATTCCAATGACTGCAATCGATCAAGCTATGCTCTCATATGGCATGCCTATGGGGCCGCTCACCTTAATAGATGCCATTGGGCTAGATATTTGTTTGTCAGTAGCAGATTATCTTAAGACATACTCAAATACTGCTATTCCACAACGTTTAATTGAATTAGTAAAAATAAAAAAACTAGGGCGTAAAACAGGAGAAGGTTTTTATCGATACAATCAATCTGGTAAACGCATCCAATCAGAAAAAACGCGCTATACTCGTTCACTGACAGAAATTTCAGATCGCTTAATTGCAGCGATGCTAAAAGAAGCGACAGCCTGTCTTAATGAAGGCATAGTTGAAAACAGCGACTTTCTAGACGCTGGGATGATTTTTGGCACAGGATTTGCACCATTTCGTGGTGGATTGATGCATGACGCTGCTGCGAGAAACAAGATAATGACACCCACCACACTCAAGCATTAACACGCATCGCCTCATGTACATGCGGATAGGCTAATGCAAAGCCATTAAATGAGGCAATACTTAAACGAAATGTTTCTAATGCTGTTTTTGCGACAACAGTTGCTGTACGTAAACCAGATAATGAATAAAAACCCGTTTCACTTAAACCAATTGATTGTCCATTGCTAAGCGTTGCGATAGATTTAAACATAATTTGACGATTCTCGACATAAACATGCCGAACATCTGCGACGCCATCTATAATGAAGTACACACTATCGACTGGATCGCCTTCCGTGACAATCGTCTCGCCTGGATTATAATGCATATCTTCTAGAAGATCGGCAAGCACGACAATCTCTGCATCGGTTAGTTTTGAAAAGCAGGTTTGTTTTTTGATAAGTGATTTTTTTAAATCAAATTTATTATGAGCATCCATTCCATTGTTCTCCTTCTTGCATTACCCTGTAAAAGCAGGGATCTTTGCTGAATGCATTCAGCTGAATTCCTACTATTATTGTAGGCATGTTTTATGGTAAAAAGAAGAGTTTATTTTGGGTATTTACATCTATGAGCGCCATTATTGTCATTCCAGCAAGATTTTCTTCTACCCGCTTACCTGGGAAACCTTTAGTCTTAGTGAAGGACAAAAGCTTGCTTTATCGCGTTTGGTCTATTGCAAAGGCTGTCCATGCGGTCGATCAAATCTACATTACAACAGAAGATGGGCGCATTGCAGACCATGCCAAACAATTTGGAGCAAAGGTCATTATGACAAGTGCTACCTGCAATAATGGTACAGAAAGAGCCTTGGCCGCAGTTGAAACACTATCCGATAAACCAGATATTATCTTAAACCTGCAAGGAGATGCTGTTTTAACACCGCCCTGGGTCATTCAAGCATTGCTAGATGAGATGTTGCATCAACCATCCATTATGCTTGGAACCATTGCAACACAAATGAAACAACAAGATTATGACAGTATGTGTTTATCAAAATTAAACGGTGCCATCGGCGGTACCACCGTTGTATTTGATAAGAAACATAATGCGCTTTATTTTTCAAAAAATATTATTCCATTTATTAGAAATCGCTCCGAAGATTCGCTGCCAGTCTATCGACATATTGGTTTATATGCTTACCGTTATATCACCTTAAAACAATATGTTGCTTTGGCGCCAACACTGCTTGAGCAAACTGAAGGACTAGAACAATTACGCGCATTAGAAAATGGCATACCCATTAAAGTCGTGGTGGTGGATTATCAAGGTCGCACACCTTTAGCCATTGATAGTGATGAAGATGTTATTGCAGCAGAGAAAATTATCAATGAAGAAGGCGAGTTAATCGCATGGAATTAATTTTGGTGCGACATGGCAATACCTTTCAATCAGGGGACAAAGCTTATTGGGTTGGCGCAGGAGAAGATCTTCCATTGGTTTCTACTGGAAGGGAGCAGGCTATTTTATTGAGTACAGCGTTTAAAAAAGTTCGATTCTTGCCACAAGCTATTTACTCAGGCCCACTGAAACGAACAGCTGAATTCGCAGAGATTATTATTAATCAACTCCAGCTGAATACTAAAACCATCATTGATCATCGCCTCAATGAAATTAATTACGGCCAATGGGCGGGCCTAACAAGTCAAGCCGTTTGTGATCAATTTGGCAAAACAACATTAGAGAATTGGGAGCAATATTCAAAGTGGCCAACACAAACAACAGGTGGGTGGGGCGAATCTGAAGAGAGCGTGATACAACGTATCCATGCTTTTTCAAATGACCTCATTCATCGACATGCTCATCATGAGATCGCACTAGCCGTCACCAGTAATGGATGTTTGCGATATTTTTTAAAACTTATCTCAGGCGAGTTTGAAAAACATATTGCTATGAAAAACATAAAAGTCGCCACAGGACATTTTTGTCATCTCACACATGATGGCAAAACTTGGCACTTAAAAAGTTGGAACCAAACACCCGTTCAAATGTTGTAATCCACCCTATTTACACCCCGTGCCGGGATGAGCAAAAAATGGCATTTGACATGCGTCACGTTATGCGTTATACTTTATTATGATAAGGAATTTCAAACATAAAGGTCTAGAATTGTTCTTCTTGGACGGAAGTACCGCTAAAATTAATCGAAATCATGTTAATAAGTTACGATTAGTTCTGGCCAAGCTTAACACCAGTGTTTCAGCTGGTGATATGAATTTTCCTGGTTCCAATCTGCATCCATTAAAGAGTGGAAAACGAGGGTATTGGGCGGTCAGCATAAGCGGGAATTGGAGAATAATATTTCGGTTTGATAATGAAAATGCCTATGACGTTGACTATTTAGACTACCATTAATTTGAAATTATTTTACGAGGTATTAACATGCATATGCACAATCCACCACATCCGGGTGAAATCTTAAAAGAGCTTTACATCGAACCACTCAATTTGACAATCGTCGAAATTGCGAAAGGGATCGGGGTGTCACGTAAATCTTTGTCAGAACTAGTCAATGGTAAATTTGGTGTAAGTCCTGGCATGGCTATTCGATTGGCAAAAGCGTTTGCTACAACACCAGAAAGCTGGCTCAATTTACAACAACAGTACGATCTTTGGAAAGAAGAAAAAAGACATAAACGTCCAAAAATAAAAGTATTTGTACGCCACCGCAAGGCGGCATAAGAATAGCGAATCCCGGCGCGGGGTGGTTTATCAAAATAGCTTTTTGGTCTAAAACCCCGCCCTTTAGGGCGGAAGGAGTGCCGCCCGAAGCCGGCATAAATGGCGCGGGTCAGGGCGAGGTGCAAACCTTGTCCTGACCTAAATTACTCCGGCCAGAAGGGCGGAGACCTTATTGCTTGATCTTTTTCTTAGCAGCCGATTTTGCACGTTCACGTAATTCCACATCAATATATCTATCTGTAATAGCGCTCGAGCTGTGACCTGCATCATCGCGAACATGTTCTCGAGGTCTAATTTTTACATCATCTGAAATACCCGTATGTCGCAACCAGTGTACTGTCGCGGAACGTAATAAATCCGCTTCTTCATTTTTATTGTCAGCTATGAGACTTTCAACCGCTTTATCGAAACATATTTGCACGATATTGCGAATAGCGCGTGTACTTTCAATAGGGCCTTTGCCAATTATTTTTGGAATAAGAGCGGTTTGCTCATCAAGCGAGGGTAGGGGCGTGAGATTTAAATGTTTCCTCCAACGTTTAAGTGCTAGTAACATCGCTTCGCTGACTGCGATTTGCCTCAATTTATTGCCTTTTCCAACTGTTTTAAACCACCAATCCCCATTTGCATCTCTAAAAAAATCGCGCATTGTTGGGATCCAGCGTTTCGTAGCAGTGAGCTCCGAAACGCGAAGATACATACCGTACAGTGCATTCATAATAAATAAGGTACGCTCATGTTGAGCGGGATTTTCCTCAGCTAATATAACGGCTGTTTCTATCACCGCTTTCCACTGAATATCAGACAATCGCCTCACCATAGGCGTACTCTGTGTTTTGCGAATAAATTTACTTTTTTGCCTAATTTGTAAAACGGGATTAATTTCAGTAATCTCTTCCTGAATTAAATAATTGTAAAAACTACCCAAAATTGCAAATGTTTGTTTAATGCCTGTCGCTGATAATTGAAAATCAATTTTTTCCGCACGCTCGCCATCTTGAAATAATTTTTTAGAAACCTTGACAACAAAAGGACGCCACAGTGGATTAACATGACGTTGTCCATTTTTATCTATAAATCGAGAAACTGTTTTAATGCCAATCCAGCGCTGATGTGGATTGCGACAAAATTCAATAAACGTTTCAATCTCAGCTCTTTTGAGTTTTAAGATGGATTGATCTTGAATCAGCCAACCCCACTGAATCATTCGCTCTAATTCGCGACGATAAGCATTAAAAGTATCTACGCTTCCCCGATAACTATAGAGAAAATTTAAAACATGCAGATAATCCCGATGAGCATAATGGGGCAATTCAAAATCTGCGCCGGCAAAACATTGGTTTAGCCAAACTGCGATAATTTGTTTTGAGTCATTTGCTTGGCACTGCTTGTATTGTTCCTGCAATTGCTCTAGCGTGTCAAAAAGAGGGTAGGGCTTAGCTTTTATTGTGTTATCCATTATACGCATTCAACTTGTAATTTATTGTTTTCCAAAGCGATCATTTGTATGGTTTCTGACAATGTTTTAAAAATGTTATTATTCTCTATCATCGGCAAAATATGAAGGCCTATTAATTTCTGTGTAATGCGAGTATTTGCCTCACAGAGATACACTCTAACATCACGTTTACAATATTCACTAATAATTTCATAAAATGTCTCAAGTCCAGTCATATCCATAAAAGGCACATCTTTCAATCTAAAAATGATAATTTTGGGGTCATTGTGCGTCACGGAAAGCGCGTGCTCAATTTTTTCTGCAACGCCAAAGAAAAAAGGACCTTGGATTGAATAAATTAGTATGTCATTCGATAATAATGACAATTCATTACTATTCAATTCATGAGAAAGCTGTTCGCCATGTTGTAATTCTACATGCACCAATTGATGCATACGACTGATAAAAAATAACATTGCTAAAATAACGCCCACATTCACTGCGACCACTAAGTTAACGAAAACGGTCAATACAAAAGTGGCTAACATTACGAAAACATCATAAGCAGGCGCATTTTTGATGGTGCGGATGAAATGCGGCACATCACTCATATTGTATGCAACCATAAATAGAATGGCAGCCAATGCGCATAAAGGGATATTTGTTGCTAAAGGGGATAATAATAGAATGACTAGCAACAAAAACAGGGCATGCACAATAGCAGCGATAGGGCTATTTCCACCACTGCGAATATTGGTTGCCGTTCTTGCAATAGCACCTGTCGCCGCAAATCCACCAAAAAGCGGTGAAACAATATTTGCAATCCCTTGACCAATCAATTCTTGGTTAGGGTAATGCCGAACTCTTATCATGCTATCTGCTGCTGTTGCAGATAAGAGCGATTCAATTGCACCCAATAGAGCAATGGTAAAGGCTGGCATGATTAACTCAATCACATTATTTAATGAAAATGAAGGTAGATGGAAAGAGGGTAATTGACTTGAAAATTTACCAAAAGTATTACCTAATGTTGCAACATGGTCAAACTTAAAGATGGTTTGTATAGATGTTGCCATCATCAGGACAACTAAGGGGCCAGGTAGTCGTTTAATTAATTTGGGTGTCAGTACGAGCAGGGCCAAACTAAGAGCCGCAAGGCTTGTTGTTTGCCAATCTAGCTGGGGGAGCGATTTTAGCAATAGATAGCATTTTTGATGAAAATGCATCTCTAAGGGAAGATGCAATGGCAGCCCAAAGAAATCTTTCCACTCACCAACAAAAATAATCAACCCAATGCCTGTTGTAAATCCAATAATAACGGGATCAGGAATGAATTTAATGACACTTCCTAATTTAACAGTGCCCATTAAAATTAATATAAATCCCGCCAATAACGTAGAGATTTGCAATCCATTGATGCCGTAATGTGCAGTAATATTGGCTAAAATAACGATAAATGCGCCAGTGGGGCCTGCGATTTGTACTCGGCTACCGCCAAAAATACCCACTAGCAATGAAGCGCTAATCGCCGTATACAAACCTTGCTCAGGTTTAACGCCAGTTGCGATCGCAAAGGCCATTGCAAGTGGGAGCGCGACAATACCAACAATCACACCCGCAGTGATATTTCGCCACCAGTTTGAATATCGAAATAACCCCGATAAATAGGCATCTTTGATGGCTAGCATCGTAATTGATCGTCTAACCTATATTAATAAAACATCATTATTTTATTCTAAATGGCATTGCGGTCTAACGTCAAATAATGCTCAGTCCTAGCAACCGATTACATTAATCAGCATATTCCTGTAATCACATTTACAGGAATATTAAAGCCTATCGTTATTTATCCTCATACAACGCTTCAAACTCAGCAAAGCTACCTTTAAAATCAATCAGCTGATGATGATGTGAAATGTATAAAACGCGATTCGCTATTTTACTAAGAAAGTGTCGATCATGGCTAACAAAAATTAATGAGCCTGTATAATTTCTCAGAGCATCCGCAAGGCTTTCGGTCGCTTCAATATCCAAATGATTAGTCGGCTCATCTAATACCAACACATTGCTTGGCTCTAAAATCATTTTAGCTAATAATAATCGCGCCGCCTCACCACCACTCAATGATAAAATATCTTTTTCAACATCTTCTTTCTTAAATAAAACCTGACCCAATGTTTTTCTAATGAGCTGCTCATTACCCTGCTTTACAATACCTTCAAGCCAATCCAATACTCTTTGATGCTCTCGCAGTAAATCATGATGGTCCTGCGAAAAATAACTAATATGTGTTTCAGCACCCCACTCCACCTGCCCTTCTGTTTGTGGAAATTTCCCCAACAAAATTTTAATTAAAGTTGATTTACCAATACCATTCTCACCAATAATAGCAACCCGTTCACCACGTGCAATTTCAAAATGTAATTTTGAAAACAATGGCTTATTTGAAAATTGCATCCCTAAATCATTCGCGCGCAAAACTAATTTTCCAGATGGACGGTTCGGCTTAAAGTTAAATTGCGGCCAAGCACGCGAGCTATTTTTAGTATCTGGCAGTTCGATTTTATCGATCATTTTAGCGCGAGATTGAGCTTGTCTCGACCGCGTGCCTGCTTTAAAGCGATCAACAAATTTTTGCATCTCTGCAATTTTTTGCTCTGCGCTTTGTTTAGCAAGTAATTTTTGATCTTCAATCAGCTTTTTTTCAGCTAAAAATTTATTGTAATTGCCACTATATTGTCGAATTTCACCATAGTCGATATCCAAAATATAATCCGCAAGTCGGTCAATAAAGGCGACATCGTGCGAAATAAAAATAACCATGCCACGAAATTCATTTTTTAAATATTTTTCTAGCCAATGAATGGTCATAATATCAAGATGGTTGGTTGGCTCATCAAGTAACAAAATATCAGGTTCTTGAAAGAGTGCTTGCGCTAATAGCACGCGCAATTTAAAACCGCCTGACAAAGCAGAAAGTGGCTTTTGATGATACTCAGCTTGAATGCCAAGACCAATCAATAATTTTTCAGCAAAGGGCACTGCGCTATATCCACCTTGCTCTGCAATCGTATCTTCTAGTTTGCTAAAACGATGTGCTGTTTTTTCATCCCACTCACTACCCTGTAGTAATTTTTCTTTTGCAACCATCGCCTGCCAAAGTTTTTGTTTACCCTGCAAGACGATATCGGTAATGATTGTGTTTTCATATTGAAATTGATCTTGTTTTAACCAACCAATCGTAGCGTCTTTTGGAGTCGCAATATTGCCCGCAATCGGCTCTTCTTCTCCCGTAACCACTTTAAAGAAGGTCGATTTCCCAGCACCATTTGCACCCACCAAGGCATAATGCCCATGATCAGCTAATACGAGGTTGACGTCAAAAAAAAGCAATTTCTGGCCATAGGCCATATGGAGTTGGTTGATGAGAATCATGTCACACGCACATTAATAAACTGCCATGGATCATCATAATCAATTGCTTCACGAAATAACTTTCCGCGCTCTTTAAGTGGCGTCCAGTCCGTATAATGTCCAACGACTGAGCCAAGATAGGGTAATGTAATATTCATGATATACTGGTGGTCAATCTCCTCAGGCTCCACAATGCCGCTAAAAGGATGCGAGATGGCCCAAACCATACCAGCAATCACACCAATCGCTACCTGCAAACTAGTCGCCGTATTATAAGGCACCAATTTTCGCGCTTCATGAATGGATAATTGCGAACCAAACCAATACGCACCTTTAGCGTGTCCCGCAAGCAGCACGCCTAATTCATCCATACCATCAATGATGTCGTGTGACAACAAGCGTTGCGTCGCTTGTTTTTGCCACTCTCTACCTGCTAATTCATGAATTGAAAGAACCGCATCTTCGCAAGGATGATAAGCGTAATGCACGGTCGGACGATATTGCACGCCTTTGTCATCAGCTACCGTTAAATAATCTGAAATAGAAATCGCTTCGCTATGTGTAATTAAAAAACCATGAAATGATCTTGCAAGCGGCGTCCATGTCCGTACACGTGTAGAAGCGCCAGGACGATCAAGATAAATCGCGCACTGCGAACCAAAGTTATGATGAACGGCATCACTTGGAAAGTGGCGTTCATGACTACCCCAACCGAGTTCCGCAGGCTGAAAACCTTCCGACACAAAACCATCAATTGACCATGTATTCACAAATTCATTCGGCTTTTTTGAACTTGCTGCGATTTGTGTATCACGTTCAGCGATATGAATGGTTTTAATCTGCAATTGATTCGCAAGATTCGCCCACTCAGCTCTCGTTTTAGGAATCGTGATGTTTTTTCCAAGATCATGTGCAATATTAATCAACGCTTGTTTGACAAAATGTGAAACGAGGCCGGGATTAGCACCATGTGTTAAAACAGCAGTAGGCTGTTTAACGCCTGGTTTTTTTAATTTTAAGGCAGCCTCTCGCAATGAATAGTTTGAACGCGCCGATGCAGAAAGCGTCTGATCAACATATCCGCCCTCCCAAGGCTCAATACAAGTATCCAAATAAAGCACGCCTTTTTGCTGACAAAATTTAATCAAATCAACACTTGAAACGTCAACCGACACATTTAATAGAAAATCACCTTCCTGTAGTTTTTGATCCAATAAAGATTGGTAATTATCTTTTGTAAGCGCAGTCAATTGACAAGCCACGCCATATTCATCGGCAACCGCTAACCCATTCGTATGTTTTGTGATAACGGTCACTTGTGCAGGTGTGATAATAAAATGGCGAAAAATCAGCGGCAAAACAGCTTGCCCAATACTGCCAAATCCAATGATAACAATTTTTTTGTCGAATTTAAGATATTTTTTGTGAATTTCCTGCATACGAGTTCATGCTCCTAAACGGATGTTGTGACAAATGACGCAAGCTCCGTGAGCCAATGACTCGTTGCTTGATTAAAAGCAATCACACCGTTTTCAGGTGTCACTGCGCGCATTGGTTGTGTGATGTGCCAGCTTTTCGCAGCGACAATCCTATCTTCTGCAAGACTATATAATTGCGCTTCAATAGCTAATTCTACCATGGGGTGCCTTGCAATTAAATTTTGTTGTAATTTTTGTATCTGTACTTTCAGTACGTAATTAAATTGGCTGATGCTAGGTGCAGTCGCAATAGAGCTAAAATAATGTGTCGCTTGTAACGTTTGCACAATTAAAGGTAGTAGCATTTTTGAAGGTGTCTCCGCCCACACATAACGACTAAAATACCCAATTTCATGCGCTCGATCAGTGTAAATGATTTGGGTGGTATCATAAAGCGGCACGGTATCAGGCTGCATGACAAGCAATGCCACAGGT
Organism: Gammaproteobacteria bacterium RIFCSPHIGHO2_12_FULL_42_10; assembly: GCA_001801625.1. Lineage (GTDB taxonomy): Bacteria > Pseudomonadota > Gammaproteobacteria > DSM-16500 > DSM-16500 > Aquicella. The sequence continues at coordinate 52,156 of MGYE01000082.1, read as the reverse complement.
TGAGTATGGCGCCTTGCAAGATGGGTAGGTACAGTATCTAGCAGACAAAGGGTATGTGGCACACTTGAAACAGGCGAAAAACAACCCGCCAGTAAAATGGTCACTGCCAAAACACAGGCTAAAATACAATGCTTCATCTTGTTTCTCCGGGCCCTAAAGGTGCTGCCGTTTTTCCACGAATTAGCATGGATGGGTTTTGTTGTAATTCAGCCGATACGCCTGCCAAATTACGTGATGCTTCGTTAAAATTAGAAAGTGCACGATACGCCATGGGTAAAATTTGATTATCATTGCTAGCCCATGTTGCTGTAATACTTTGCATATTATTAAGAATCTTTTTAATAGCGAGCTGATTTTCTTTATCCAATACCAATTGAATAGATTGCGTCACATCGTGCAAATTAGATGATAACTGTTGTAGCGCCGTATCAATACGCAAAAATAAAGAAGGTCCCGTCTTGATTACAGGATAAAGCTCGCCTTTAGGCGTCACCAGTGGGCGCAAATCAAGACTCACATCTTTTAATGCAACATAAGTGATCCCCGTAAAACCACGGGTATTTAAAGTCGCAACGGTGCCTTGCGTCACAGGCGTTGAACTATGAATATTGAGCTCTACTTTCACACGCTTCGGATTAAGCGCATCAAGCTCGATATCGCTCACCGTGCCAACATCGACACCATTAAATTCAATCGGTGAATCAATGCTTAATCCAGAAACAGATTCCTGCATATAAATGATATAAGTTTTAAAATGAGTTAAGCTGAGACCCGATGAAAGCCAAATAATGGCGAGCACGATAGCCGAAATCAGCACAATCATGAATGCACCCACTAATGTGTAATTAATGTTTTTGTCCATCTTCTGCTCGTCTACCTCGTGGGCCGCTAAAAAAAACTTGAATTAAAGGATGGGGATGAGTCACTAACTGTGACATCTTATCCACACATAACACCCTTCCTTCTCCCAGAAAAGCAACGCGATCTGTAATGGTCCATAACGTGTCAAGATCATGCGTCACAATCACAACTGTTAAATTCATTGAATGCTTTAACGTTAATAATAACTCATCAAAACCTGTTGCGGTAACCGGATCAAGACCCGCTGTCGGTTCATCTAAAAATAGTAATTCTGGGTCCAATGCAAGCGCTCTTGCAAGTCCTGCGCGCCGCAACATTCCGCCACTTAATTCAGCGGGATATTGCGCTGCCGTCTTTGGCAGAAGTCCTGTCATCACAATTTTCAATAAAGCCAATCGCTCAATCGATTGTTTATCAAGCAAAGTATGCTCACACAGAGGAAATGATATATTTTCCAATAAGTTAAGCGAGCTAAATAAAGCATTTTCTTGAAATAAAACGCCAAATCTGCACTGCACAGCTAATAATTTTTCTGCAGACACTTTAAATAGATTTTCATTAAAAATAGAAATCGTACCAGAATCTGGTTTCGTGAGCGCAATCATCGCACGCAACAAAGTTGTTTTACCGCAACCACTCCCCCCCACAATACCTAATATTTCTCCACGATTCACAGTGAGATTAAGGTCATTATGTACCCAATGGCCACCTTTCTTAATTTTCAAATGGCTGACATCAATGATAGGCGTCATAATTTTAGTTTACTAAAGAGGATCGATAAAACAGCATCAATCACAATAATGAAAAAAATCGACAAGACAACACTGCGCGTTGTATTTAATCCAATCTGATTCGTATTGTCTTTAACTTTCATCCCCTGAAAACAACCCACACTTGCAATCACTAATGCAAATAAAGGGGCTTTACCCAAACCAATAAATAACGTCTTCAATGGAATGACGCGAGGAAAACGGTGCAAAAAATCATGCCACGTGACTTGCAGCATATTATTTGACATCATCATGCCGCCTAAAAGACCAAAAATATCCGCCCAAAAAGTTAAAAGCGGTAACGCAATAAAAAGACCAATGATACGTGGCAATAATAATAATTCAGCGGGTGTGACACCCATGGTATTTAATGCATCGATTTCTTGATTAATTTTCATTGTGCCCAGTTGTGCCGTAAAAGCAGAACCAGTGCGTCCCGCAACCATAATGGCGGTAATCAAAGGTCCGAATTCTCGCAAAACAGCAAGGCCTAGTAAATCGACAATGTAACGATTAGCACCATAATTACGTAATTGTAGCCCCAACTGATAGGTGATCACAACGCCGATCATGAAAGATAACATCGCGATAATAGGAAGCGCCTGATAACCACAGCGATACACAATATTGGCTATTTCTCGCAGTCGCCACTTGCTGGGATAAGCAAGTACTCGTATCGCCTCAGCAGTGAGCATACCAATAAAGGCAAGGTAGGACGTTAATCCTAAAATACCATCAACCGTTTGCATCCCAAGTTTTGTAAGCCACGACGGTATCCATTCTTTGGGCACCGCATCTCCGACTGTCATCTGAATGACTTTCGGTGTAATCAAGGTACGCATGGCACTTTGTGCTTCTGAAAGTTTCGCCAACACCACGGTCAATCCACGCGCTGCAAGCGTATATTCAATCGAAAAGAAAAGCCATGCGCCTGCACTATCCATAGCGTCAATTTGCTGCCCATCGATTGTGACGGTACCTGTGCTTGGCCATGCAATGTTTTGTAACAAATTTTCTAGATTGGGAAGATTGGACAGATTCCACTGGTTTTGACAGACTAATACTCTTTTATCAGCGAGATAAACCACCGCATCTTGTTCGGACATTAGTCTATTTTTTCCCGGGCATGAGAAAGCTTGGTGAGCGCTTGTGCAATTTTTTCTTTAACTTGCGGAATCGGTTCTGCCCCATTAATTTTCATATAGCAAATAGCGGGTGCATGCTGGTAGTAAGCTTTTAGCGGACTGGTTTGTATTTGATAAACATTCAAGCGCTGCCTGATGGTCGCTTCAAAATCGTCTGGTCGCTGAATCAACGGCTCACCCGTCACATCATCCTTGTCTTGAACACGAGGAGGTTGGTACAGCAGGTGATAAGTACGACCTGAAGCAGGGTGAATACGTCGTCCTGTTAAACGCTCAATCACCGCCTCTTCTGATAACTCAATATCAATCACACCCTCAATTTTCGTAATACCTTCGAGCGCACTCGCCTGCTGCAGCGTACGAGGAAACCCATCTAATAAGAATCCATGCTGACAATCATTTTGTTTTAAGCGATCTTCAATGAGTGTCGTCATGATGTCATCTGGCACCAGTCGCCCATCAGCTACAATATTTTTAACTTTTTTGCCAAGCTCTGAAGTCTTCTGAATAGCAGAACGCAAAATATCGCCAGTAGAGATATGTGGAATATGGTATTCTGCAGCAATAAATTTAGCCTGTGTCCCCTTCCCCGCCCCCGGAAACCCCAACAAAACAAGCCGCATCTTTCCACCCTTACTATAAATGAGTCCCATCACCCCGCACTTGTTGCGGGGCTAGAATAATGATGCCATCAATAGAAGTGACATACAAGATAAGGGGAAAATCTCAAACACACCATACCATCAAACGAAGCTTCTCTCCTCGGAGGGGGAGGGAAGCTTCGTTCGTTTGCAATGCAATATCTATCGCCCACCATTCCGATAAGCCCGATACTCCTCCAAAATCCTAAGTGCACGTCGGCTTCCGAGATCGTTCCATTGGTCATAGGCTTCGAGTGGGAGTAACGTAGCATCTGCGCGTATTGACTGCAAAACATCCATCAAGGTCACAAAATGGTTAGCCAACAATGCAAACAAATCATTCGCACGATGAGATAAAGAAAAATAAGAAGCCTGACCAACCTGTACAAAATAGTTAATTTTCACGAGTTTTCTCTCCGTAAAATGAGGAAATAATCCTGTTACCAGCAAACATTGATCACCCGTCCGCTGCAATGCTAGATCATCATGTTTGGATTGCGCTTCTAAAAAAGAGATCGCAACGGTTTGTTTGAATAAATCAGGCTGATTCACATAATTTGCCAATAAAGTCACAAGATAAGTTTCTAACTCCTGCCTAAGCGCAACCTCACACTGCCCCTCTGCTTCTCTAATGGTTTCCTGCCACAGCGTCATCGGATTCATGTTTGTCAATAATCTCATTGCAAACCCTCCTTACCATCATGATAGACGCAGACATCTGCGTCATAGCTCTCAGTATAGGATAGTTTTGAAAAGAAACTGGGTTTACGACAGACAAACGCCACTATCATCTAGAAAATGCACAATTACAGTGACGTGGCCTTCAGATGACCTCCATGTAAATACAACAAATACTTAGCGCGTCCCCCTCTCCTCCCACAAAAAGCGTGGGAGGAGAGGGGGACGCAAATTTCTGCCACTCGCAGCGCAAACGCAGCGTTACATCACGCCAACGGCTTATAGTAAATCACCACCCCATGTACATGCATCTTATTCTCTAATTCCTGCGCAACAAAATGCGCAGATGAAGCGGTATTTTCAGGCGCTACGAAAAGGTGTGTCCCCCCTTCTGCGCCATATTGCTGCATCAAAGGATGATAGCCATTTCTTTTTAAAGAACGGGCCAAACGTATCGCGCTAGCTTTGTTTTGAAAACGCCCAACCTGTACTAACCAAGTCGGTCTTTTTAATTTAAATAAGCCATTTTTGTCTTCCAATGAAAATGGTTCAATAACCGGTGTCGGTAATGCATTTAAAACCGGCTGCTTTTCAAGTGCTGCGATTTTCGTAGACTGTTTTGCAGTCTCTGCAACACTAATCGTCTCATCGGGTGTCGCTTTCTCAAGCGTAAATGATGTCGGCACAGCAGGCGCATTAACAGAAGCCATCTCAACCACGTGATCCGGGAAAGCTGGCATCTTTTTAACAGCAATTTCAGGTGAAATGATTTTGCTTTTTTGAAAAAAAGGTAACAAAATGACGACCAAACTGGCGATCACTAAAAAACCTAAAATTCGGTGCTTGATTTTAATATCCATTACGCGACTCCTCGACTAGATAGCGTTAACTTAGAGAGTAATCTTGCAATCATTTTTCGCATATCATTACGATGTACAATCATATCAATCGCACCATGTTTTAATAAAAATTCACTGCTTTGAAAACCTTCAGGTAGTTTCTCCCTAACAGTTTGCTCAATCACACGAGGTCCTGCAAAGCCTATTAACGCATTGGGTTCTGCAATAATAATATCGCCCAACATCGCAAGGCTCGCAGAAACACCACCCATCGTGGGATCCGTTAAGACAGAAAAATAAGGAATGCCTTTCTCTTGCAACCTTGTTAACGCTGCGCTCACTTTAGCCATTTGCATGAGCGAGGTAAGCGCCTCTTGCATACGCGCACCGCCGCTCGCTGAAAAACAAACAAAAGGAATGCGCTGTTCCAGCGCAATTTGTACAGCACGCACAAAACGCTCCCCCACAGCAGCGCCCATTGAGCCGCCAATAAACTGATATTCAAATGCCGCGACAACAACGGGTACATCTTGCACCGTGCCGTGCATCGCAACCAAGGCTTCTTTCTCGCCGGTATCATGTTGTGCTACAACCAAACGATCCTTATATTTTTTGAGATCTTTGAATTTGAGTAAATCTTTTGGCCCAACCTCAGACGCAATTTCATCTGTCGGCATTGAATCTAAAAAATATGCTAATCGTTTACGCGCAGAAAGACGAATATGGTAATCGCACTTAGGGCAGACTTCTAAATTTTTTTCTAATTCAGTTCGATAAAGCACCGCTTGGCAACTAGGACACTTGGACCATAGCCCTTCTGGTACCTTTTTAGTGCTCGTTACGGTACGAATGCGGGATGGTAATAATTTTTTAAACCAGCTCATAATGACCTCAAAAGCTTAAAGCGATATAGCCGCCATTATACCAGAAACGGCAAATCAGCGGGAGGAAAAAGATACGGTTCAGGGTATAACACGTTGATTAAATACAAACCTTCCGGTGGCGCCATCTCTCCTGCTAGAGCCCTATTTCTTGCTTCTAGCACCGTTTTTACCCATAAAGTAGTATGGAGCCCCCTCCCCACTAAAATCAACGTACCAACGATATTTCTAACCATATGATGTAAAAAGGCATTAGCAGTGATATCGCACATGACAAAATCGTTTTGCCGCACCAGTGTGATTTTATTGATACACCGCATAGGTGTATTTGATTGACACTGAGAGGATCTAAATGAAGTAAAATCTTGTTCGCCCAACAAATACTGCGCTGCTTCTTGCATCGGCGCAACATTTAAAGGCTGACGACAAAATCCAACACGATGACGCAACATGGCACGCTGTATAGATTGATTATAAATAATATAACGATAAGAACGCGCTATGGCTCGAAATCGTGCATGAAACTGATCATCCACCTCGCGTGCCCAACATACACTAAGCGATGCGGGCAAATAAGTATTCACTCCCTGCAACCAAGCGCTAATAGGACGAACAGCTTTTGTATCAAAATGAATAACCTGACCTGTCGCATGAACACCGCGGTCTGTTCTGCCTGCACAAATCAGCGCAATCGGTTCATCAGCAATTCTTGAAAGTGCTTGCTCTAACGTTGCTTGAACTGTTTTTAGATTAGCCTGGATTTGGAATCCAAAAAAATCTTCACCGCAGTATTCAACGCCAAGCGCTATGCGAGTCATGAGATCTGGCCTGAATCAAATCATTTCTATTGCGTTCCCTCCCTCACCGAGGGAAGGTGAGGGTGAGGGATAGATAATAATACAAACTAAATCACACCTTCTCCAGCAAAAGCTTTGCTTCTCTGATCTGTGCGCGATTGCCTGTTGCAATAATTGTTTTCAAGATAACTTTTGAAGCATTCTTTTGATTCGTTTCAAAATATGCTCTCGCTAAGTCAAATTGTGTGGCAATCATATCGTCGCCTGCAATCAGCGAAAGATTGGCATGACGAGCAGGATGCATAAAGATGCGCCATATAAAATAACAACCCAGCAGAAAAATGGCCAATAAAGCAATGCCAATTCCCGATAAAATATACAAATAGGTTTTAAAAATGAGTGTAATCATGATGTCCGTTCTGATAAGAAATGCGTTGCAATGTGTAAGGCATTTAGTGCCGCGCCTTTACGTAAGTTATCTGTCACCACCCAAAGATTCAACCCCGTTGGATGTGAAATATCTTCCCTCACACGACCTACAAAGACTAAATCTTTCCCTGCTGCATCTCGTGCAGGCGTTGGATAGGGATGTTTACCCGTCATGAGTGTCATCGCTGGCGATTCAGCAAATAAAGCCATCGCCTCTTCTGCTGTTATTTTATCACGCGTTTCAAGATGGATAGATGCAGCATGTCCATAATACACGGGCACACGCACAGCAGTGGGATTGATTGCAATGTCAGTATCGTTAAATATTTTTTGCATCTCCCAGACAATTTTCATTTCTTCACGCGTATAGCCATTTTCCTCAAAAAGATCAATATGCGGCAAGACATTAAATGCAATTTGCTGTGGATATACTTCAAACTCAATAGGTCTTTTTTCTAAAATTTGCTTGGTTTGTTCTGTCAGCTCATCAATAGCGCGTTTACCCGTTCCGGAAACAGATTGATAAGTTGAAACATTGATGCGTTTTATACCGACCGCATCGTAAATAGGCTTTAATGCAATGGCAATTGGAATCGTGTTGCAATTTGGACTCGCAATCAAACAAGCTTTTTTACATTGAAGCAATGCATTGGCATTCACCTCAGGAATCACAAGTGGAATGTCGGGATGATTGCGAAAATGATCGCTCTTATCAATCACAAGATTGCCAGCTCGAACAGCTTTTAAAGCATAGACTTCAGAAAGATGACTGCTTACACAAAAAAAAGCGATTTGTGTTTTTTGAAAATCAAAGTCAGCAAGATCTTGAACAAGATAATGCTTATCTTTCACAACCAATGTTTTACCAACAGATTGATCGCTTGCGATCAGATGCAATGCTTTAAAAGGAAAAACAGTTTCCTGAAGCAACGCCAGCAAAGTCGTTCCTACCAGCCCTGTTGCACCTACAATGGCAATGGAATCATATTTATTTTTCATATAGTCTGCACAAAATCAAATAACTCTCTTAACAGCACGGAATACTTCACAAAACCAACGATCTCGCTAGACTTAATCTCTGCAAGCAATGCTAACCAACGCTCCATTAAAAATGGATGGGTCTTAACCCAACTATCAATTTGTTCGTCAATATTGGTATCAGTAAATGTTTTTGCTTGAACGATTAGTAATCTTGCGGTGAGTTTACGCTGCACACGATCGATATCATCTCTAAAACCAGAACGCGCCAACTCATCCCAAGCATTATCAATCGGGAAAGCATTGATTAATTCTCTTAAAATATTGAGTTCAATACGATGACCTAATCGATAATAAGTCTTTGCAGCCAGCGCTAAATCAAGATCATATTTATGTGTTGCCTCAATAATATCTAACGCTGTAAATAAAGCGTTATAAGAAGCCACATGTCTCGCTAATTTTTCTGGTACTTTTTGCTCAACAAAATAATTAACAACGCTTTCTAGCGCTTCTTTATCGGAGTCACCCAACAGCAGCGGTAAGTGCTGTATTAAATATTGAATGGAGGGTGCTAACGCATCAATCGATTTTTTAATCTGAATATTTGGCTTTCTATTGCGCAACAACCACCGCGTCACACGTCTGATTAAATAATGTATTTGCAGCATCAAACGATATTGTACCTCTGTGCTCACCGCATAATCCAAAGCTGTAATTTGATCCCAAAGAGCGGGTATTTGAAAAATTTCTTCAGCAATCACATAGGCTTTAATAATAAATGCAGACGTTGCGCCCGTTTCTTGGTGTAAGCGCTCTACAAAATGAATGCCCATACGATCGATGATGTTTTTACTCAGTTGTGTCGCAATGATTTCTTTACGCAAACGATGTTTTCTTAATACAGTTGGGAAAGTCTCGCACAACAGCTTTGGAAAAGCAGACAGTAAATACTTATCAAAATAAGCTTCATTTAGCATGGTTAAATTAACGATGTCTTTTTTAAAGTACATCTTGCTATAAGCAAGTAAAATAGCAACCTCTGGACGCGTCAATGGCTGATTATTAGCCTTGCGCTCAATCATCTGTGCATCCGTTGGTAGATACTCTAATTGTCTATCCAGACGACCTCGTTTTTCCATATCATTCATGTAATGTCTAAACAAATCCATTTTTTGATGAATATTGGTAATTTCTAAACTGATAATTTGTGTTTGATCATAATTATCCTGCAATACCAACTGCGCGACTTCATCGGTCATTTGTTTAAGTAGAATATTACGTTTTTCTTCTGTTAATTGTTTTGCTGTGACTAATTGATTCAATAAAATTTTAATATTCACTTCGTGATCTGAGCAATCGACACCTGCAGAATTATCAATAAAGTCTGCATTCACAATGCCGCCCTGTAAAGAATACTCAATACGCGCAAGTTGCGTCATGCCTAAATTACCACCTTCTGCAATCACTTTGGCACGTAACTCAGATGCATTAATACGAATCGCATCATTAGCACGATCACCCGCATCACTGTGTGTTTCTTTTGTTGATTTAAAGAAAGTACCAATCCCACCGTTACACAGAAGATTAACCGGTGCTTTTAGTATGGCTTGAATCAACGCAGAAGGCGTTAACGCATCCACATGAATATCAAGCGCTGCTTTCATCTCAAGCGTTAGCTTAATTGATTTCGCAGAACGCTCAAAGATACCACCACCCTTTGAAATGAGAGATAAATTATAATCTATCCATCCAGAACGTGGCAGCGCAAATAAACGCTTTCTTTCAAGATAGCTATTTTTTGCATCAGGATTAGGGTCAATAAAAATATGCACGTGATTGAAGGCAGCGATCAACTTAAAATGTTCCGACATCAGCATACTATTGCCAAACACATCGCCACTCATATCGCCAATACCCACAACGGTCAAGGAATCGGTATTAGCGTTCATGCCTAGCTCGCGAAAATGACGCTCTGTTGCAACCCATACCCCGCGCGATGTAATGCCAATTTTTTTATGATCATATCCCGTTGAGCCGCCCGATGCGAAAGCATCACCCAGCCAAAAACCATATTGTTCTGTAATGCTATTTGCGATATCAGAAAAAGTTGCTGTCCCTTTATCTGCGGCCACCACTAAATAAGGATCGTCCTCATCATAACGTACGACATCTTCCGGTGGAATCACACGACTATCTTGCATGTTATCTGTAATATCCAACAGACCACTGATAAATAACTTGTAACAGGCAATACCCATTTGCATTACATGATCACGACTCATATTAGGTGTAGGCGGGGTCTTAATAACAAAACCACCTTTTGCACCCTCTGGTACAATGACCGTATTTTTAACTTGCTGCGCCTTCATTAACCCTAATACTTCTGTGCGAAAATCCTCACGACGATCCGACCAACGCAAGCCCCCTCTTGCCACCTTGCCTGCTCGTAAATGCAAACCCTCAACGCGTGGTGAATAAACAAAAATCTCATATTTTGGTTTGGGTAATGGTAAATCAGAAATGGCTGATGGATTTAATTTCAAAGATAAATAAGGTTTAGGTCGCGAATGATTGTGCTGAAAATAATTCGTTCGCGTTGTAGCTAGTATCAACTCTAACATACGCCGAATGATTCTATCTTCATCTAAGCTAGTGACCGCCTGCAGGGCCTGTTCAATTTTATTAATCAAATTTTGAAAGAACAATTCAGTCGTCGGCGCGTCTTCACCCATCGCAGAGAGTCTTGCTTTGGAGTGTGGGTCAAATCGCGTTGTAAACAGCGCTACTAACGCCCGGGTAATCTCTGCATATTGCAATAACGTTTGTTCGATATAATGTTGACTTAAAGTAAAACCAATCTGGCGTAAATATTTCGTATAGGCCCGTAGCAGCATGATTTCTTGGCTAGTTAAACTGGCGCCCAAAACGAGTCGATTAAAGCCATCGTTTTCAACTTCATTTAACCAAATTTTGATGAGTGCGTCTTTGAAAATCTCCTGGACAGCCTCTACATTCACACTCTCTTTGATCGCACAACGCAAATCAAAATCATGAATCCAGATGCGCTTGCCCTCTCTTAGTTTAATTTCATGCGGCCTTTCATCAATCACCTTCAATCCCATATTTTCAAGAATCGGCAAGATATCTGATAATATGATGATTGTTTCAGCATGAAATAATTTCAAATTAAGTCGATTTTCAGTTTTATTAGAAAATAGCATCGCTAACGTTTGCGTATCCGTCAGTGATTCCATTTTCAAAATATCGGGAATCACATCTTGAGGTGCATAATATTCCGTGTAGCTGCCTGGAAATGCTTTCTGATAACGATTAAAATACTGAATACCTTCGGCTTCACCAAAATGCTGAACCAGCTGACTTTTTAAATCTTCTGTCCACGAACGAGCGATTGCGATCAACCACTTTTCAATATGAGCAATATTGTACTCCAGTGGTGTTTTTGGATTAACACGCACTAGAAAATGTATACGCGCTAAAACAGAATCAGAGAAGTAAGTTGTAAAACTACACTCCAACCCATGAAAGGCTTGTATCAACACATTTTGCATCGCTTTTGCAAGTTCAGTGGTGAAAATTTCACGTGGCACATAGACCAAGCATGATAAATATCGATAATAGGCATCGCGCCGCACTAACAAACGAATGCGTTTTCTTTCTTTAAGCTGCAAAATCGACAGCGTTAATTCCAGCAACTCTTCATGCGTTGCTTGAAACAGATCATCACGTGGCAAGGTTTCTAATATATGCACCGCTTCCTTTCCATCGTGACTTTCTGGTGGAAAACCAAGTTCACTTAATACTTTGGCCACTTTAAGACGCAAAAATGGAATTTGGCTAGGACTGGAATGATAAGCTGTAGAGGTATATAGCCCAATGAATCGGTGCTCGCCTATCAGTTCATATTTTTCATTGAAACGCTTAATGCCAATATAGTCGGTATAAGCATCGCGATGTACAGTCGATACTGTATTGGTTTTTGCAATGATAAGAATATTTTTTGACAGCGCAATCTTGCGAGCCTGTGGTGGTAATGTATTATAGCTTTTAGCGCTTGCACCAGATAATTCACTACGTAATACGCCCAACCCCGAGCCTGGAACAAGCTGCAATGCACGGTTAGTATCGTTACCAATTAATTTATAATCGCGTGCACCTAAAAAAGTAAAATTGTTATTAATGAGCCAATGTAAAAAATCTCTTGATTCCGCAAGTTCAGCCGAATCGCAATCAGGTGGTATTGCATTTAACTCAGCCAGACAACTCTCAACGCGCGCAATCATTTTACGCCAATCCGCTACTGCAAAATGCACATCATTGAGCGCACTTTCAATATCTGCTTTTAAGAGTTTAATTGCCGCATCGTCAACAATACGATCTATCTCAATATAAATCAGCGCCTCTGCAGAAACCGTTTGATCATGAACACCTGATGATGAGATGTCCGTTACAACGCCAATTTGATCTCGCTTAACATTAAGTCCGCCAAAATGAATAATAAAATGAATTTCACAGCCATGATGATTAATGACCATACGAGTGGTATCGACAAGGAACGGCATATCATCGTACGTAATTTGAATGACAGTATGCGTGGTTTCCCAACCATCTTCTTTTTTTGTTGGATTAAAAATACGAATCTTGGCTTCACCTGCTTTGCGCTCTCTGGTAAATTGCCAATGAGAAGATAGAATGCCGCACAAATCATCAATCGTGCGCTCAGCCAAATCTTCAACCGCGCAATTGCTAAAATAACGCTCTGCTAGTTTCATCAATAAACCAGCTTCTTTTCTAGAGGCCTGTATTTTTAAATGACCTTGAACCGAATGAATAATGTTGTGGAGCGCTTGTGTGTTCATAGCAAAACTTTCACTTAGTCAATGATAGTATTGGCGCTTATTATCTCTATTTTCTTAACCGACGTACAGTATTAGTGTTAACGTAAATAAATAGGCATAGCATCTTGAGGCGCTATCCATTGCTGTCTGTTATATTTGGCTCGAGCAAGCAAAAGCATCGCTTCAATCTTTGGCACAAACAAGCCAGAAACAGACCGCAATGACTGCCCTAACCGCTCACGCAACAGGTCACCATACTTGCTAAAACCATCCCCCACACCGCAATAATCTTGTGTTTCTGATACAACAATCTGATTAGGCTGGCTCATTTTTTCCACGCCAACTAATTCAACCAACCCAGCTGAATTAACAGCATAGGCGCCATAATAAACCGCTCCCATATGTGCATCTGTCATCACCAAATATCGATCAGACTGCTCGCTCAGATGGGCGCTTTGTGCAAACAATGCAAGTGAAGAAATAGGGATCACACGACAGTTTGTGACAAAACCAAGACCTTGCGCGACAGCACAAGCTATACGAATGCCTGTAAAAGCACCTGGACCACACCCAAAAGCAATGGCATCTAGTTCCTGCAAAGTGAGTGAAGCCTGCCCCAATACCTGTTCTATCATGGATAAGATGAATTGACCGTGTTGCATGGGTGAGGGATTGGTAGAGACAATCATTTGATCGTCAAGCCCGCGCGCTGTATCAAGTAATCCAACTAGGCAGGTGGATGAAGAGGTATCAAAAGCGAGAATTTTCATAGGTTGTTGAATACCGCTAAGCAGCTAAAATTTGCGTCCCCCTCTCCTCCCGCTTTTCGGGAGGAGAGGGGGACGCAGATTTTAGGTGCACATCATGAGCAAGCCATCAAGGCCATTCTTTCTCAAGATATTGCCGTTTTTCTTCAACATCAGCCCATTTATCAGCGTCAGATGGCGCTGGCTTCATGCGCGTAATGACGGGCCATTTTTTAGATAAATCTGCATTTAATTGTTGGTAATTTTGATATTTTTCAGGTAAATCATCTTCAGCATAAATAGCATTAACGGGGCATTCTGGTTCACACAATGCGCAATCGATACATTCATCTGGATTAATAACAAGAAAATTAGGGCCTTCATAGAAACAGTCTACAGGACACACCTCAACACAATCAGTATATTTACATCGAATACATTTTTCTGTCACAACGAAGGTCATAATTCAACGCGCCTAATCGTGAAGATTATTCTGATTGCCCGAGGCCGGAATCGAACCGGCATGGGATTGCTCCCGAGGGATTTTAAGTCCCTTGCGTCTACCTATTCCGCCACCCGGGCAAGTTATTTAGGCTGAGGTCGGAATCGAACCGGCGTCCACGGCTTTGCAGGCCGCTGCATAACCACTCTGCCACCCAGCCATTATACCCGCCGTCATATTGCGAGCCTCGCAGATTGATAAGGCATGGCAATCTAATAAGCTATATAACACGCACACTCATTCAACCAATCAATATCTCAATCAATCTTTAAAGCGGGAAACGAGACTCGAACTCGCGACCCCAACCTTGGCAAGGTTGTGCTCTACCAACTGAGCTATTCCCGCGTAATCTAAGTAGTAGAGCGTCATTCTAACTATGCACTCATCTAAGTCAAGTAATTTAGATTTAATCCAGCAGTTCCTGCTGGATTAAAACGATTGCTGTAGCTGCTTATGTGCCACTTTTAGATAGCACAACATAGACCAAATGGTCAGAAAAGCAGCGCCATATAGCAAAACATACCCAGTCAATATCAGCCATGCAGAACTTGCATGATTGCAATATAGCAAAATAACAAGCGCACTCATTTGAACGGTTGTTTTAACTTTGCCAAGGTTTGATACGGCGATATTTTGTCGCTTGCCTAATTCCGCCATCCATTCTCTCAATGCAGAAACAATCAATTCACGCGCAACGATAATCGCCGCAGGAATCGTAATGAATGCACACGGAATAAAAAGCATTGTCGATGGTAGATTCACGAACTGAAAGGTAGGTTCTGCCACAATCAGCACAAGCGCGATAGAGACTGATAATTTATCCGCAACAGGATCCAAAAAAGCGCCTAGCTTAGTAGCTTGCTTTAAATAACGGGCCAAATAACCATCTAGCCAATCCGTCAATGATGCGACTGCAAAAACAATCGATGCAGCTGTATGCGCCCAAGTGACGGGTAGATAAAAGAGAACCACAAATAACGGAATCACTAAAATGCGGACAAATGTTAATATGTTAGGCCAATTAATAACGCGATTATACAGTTTCATTATGGAATACAGAAAAAATATCTAATGCTAAAGACCGACTGACACCCGGCACCTTGGTTAATTCTTCCAGGCTAGCACGAGCAATACCTTGAATGCCACCAAAATAATTCAATAAGGCCTGTCTTCGTTTAGGGCCTATTTTTGGCACAGACTCCAAACGAGAACGACGCCTTTTTTTATCTCGCAATGATCGATGCTTTGTAATTGCAAAACGATGCGCCTCATCACGAATATATTGAATTAAATGCAACGCTTGGGAGTCAGGTTGTAAGCGTTGTGGCTTCATCTGTACGCGATGAAGCACCTCTTCACCGCGCTTGCGTGCCTTACCCTTCGAAACACTCAACAACTGAATCTGTAGGTTTAAAGTGGACAATACTTGATGCGCAACTGCAAGTTGAGTCTCGCCACCATCAATCAGCAAAAGATCCGGCAACGTCGAATTTGTTTTTATCAGTCGCTTAAATCGGCGCAATAATGCCTGATGCATCGCAGCAAGGTCATCGCCCCCAACCTCCCCTACGATATTAAAATATCGATAATCACGTTTGACAGGTCCATATGCATCAAATACAACGCAAGATCCAATGGTCGATTCACCTTGCGTATGACTAATATCGAAACATTCGATCCGTATCAAAGGCGTTGTCACATTCAACAGTTGCGCTAGAGCCTGCCATCTTTCCTCATACGCATCTTGAGAGGCAGTATGCTGAACCAGCGCTTGTTTTGCGCTATCTGCTGCCATTTTTAACCAAATCAATTTTTTGCCGCGAATTGGGCGAGCAATCTTTACAATGTGCCGTGCTTTCTCTGTCAAGATGCTTTCTAATGCACGCTTACCATTTGGCAAAACATTCACAATAATTTGCTTGGGCAGGTGGTTCTCTGCAACAAGCGAACTGAGAGATAAGTAGTATTGCGATATGAATGCCGAAATAGCTTCTTTTTGGGTCGTGTCATGTGGTGATTTTAACGGGAAAGAACGACTATGAATAATACAGCCTGCACGCATAGAGAGTAATTGAATGGCAAACATTTGTGCACGTTCTTCAATGTCAATAATATCCGCATCCCCTGACCCTACCTGAACATATTGCTTTTCCTGTATCGCCCGTAATTGAATCATCTGATCGCGATACGTGGCGGCTATTTCAAAATGTTCTGCAAGTGATGCCGCATCCATCTTTTCTTTCAAGAGATGAATCAAATCATGATTCTTCCCTTCAAGAAAAAGAATAGCAGATTGCACATTTTGCGCATATTGTTCTTGTGATATTTTTTGGACACAAGGACCACTACATCGCCCAATTTGATACAAAAGACAAGGACGACTGCGTGTACGATACACGCTTTCCCTGCAAGTGCGCAGACAAAATAATTTTTGTATGAGCCCAATCGTTTCACGCGCGAATGCAGCGTTTGAATAAGGACCAAAATAAAGGCAATTTTTGTGCCGAGTCCCACGGTATAAATCAATTCTAGGGTAGGTGTGTTGCATATTGATGACAATATAGGGATACGTTTTATCATCACGCATTAAAATATTATAGCGCGGCAAATACTTTTTAATTAAATTACATTCAAGCAAAATGGCTTCATTTTCGCTCTGTGTAATCGTCACTTCAATACGATCAATATGTTTTATGAGTGAAACAATTTTATTGGCTTTCTGAGAGGGACTAAAATAGCTAGAAACACGTTTTTTAAGATCTTTTGCTTTTCCAACATAAAGCACCTTGCCATGCTGATCTATCATTTGATAGATGCCAGGACAATGCGGAAGATTGGCTAAATAAGCCAAACTAATCACTCAGAGACAACCTCGGCTTGCGCACCTTCGATCATTCCCATACGCATCGCGAGCAATGTTAACTCAACATCGCTTTTGATATTTAATTTCGCAAATATACGATAACGATAGCTATTAACTGTTTTAGAACTCAAACACAATTTCTTAGAAATTTCTGGCGCTTTCTGTCCACGCGTAATCATCTGCATAATTTGCAACTCTCTTTCAGACAAGCTATCGACTGGTGATTCATTCCCTTTTGTATATCGCTGAACGGCAATTTGCTGAGCAATGTCTGGACTAATATAGTGTTGGCCACGGTGAATCACGCGAATGGCGCGAATCATCTCTTCTGGATCACAACCTTTTGTCAGATAGCCAGAAGCTCCTGCACGCAACAATCGAGAAGGATAAGGCTCATCGGTATAGATAGTTAAAGCAAGGATTTTAAGATCAGGATTGTATCGTATCATCTTACGCGTTGCTTCTAATCCACCAATGCCTGGCATATGCAGATCCATAACAACAACATCCGGCATTAACTCTTTTGCAAGGGCAACCGCACCTTCGCCAGTCGACGCTTCGCCAATCACTTTGATTCCTTGCACGTCTTGCAATAAGCGTTTAATGCCAATACGTACAAGCTCATGATCATCAACTAATAAAACGTTAATCAATTTAGCCTCGTTTTGCAATCATCATTCACATAAACGGAGAGAGAGGGATTCGAACCCCCGGAGCCCGTAAGGACTCAACGGTTTTCAAGACCGTCGCTTTCGACCGCTCAGCCATCTCTCCATCTAGTTGTTTAATCAGATTCGCCGGTTATATTACCATGATTTTTCATAATCACTATGGTATATTTTTTGTACAAATTTTGTCAAGTGGTATGCGTCATTCCCACACACACTGGCCTTTCTTCTTCAATAGCTCTAAATAACGATCATGTTCTGCTAATTCAGCCTGATCTGCTTTCAACACAAAAAGTGCCTGCCGACCGGACGAAAGGACCGTTTGCGCTGATTGAGTAACTGTCGTAGTCGTTGTTTCTGTCGTATCAAAAAAACTACTCTGTCCACCCGTCATCGCAAGATAAACCTGAGCTAACAAGTCAGCGTCTAATAACGCGCCATGATGCTCACGCTTTGAATGATCGACACCATAACGTTTACATAATGCATCTAGGTTATTTCTCTGGCCTGCATGCATCCGTCGCGCCATTTGCAGGGTATCAATGATCGCGCAGTAAGCTGACATATCTTTCCATGCACGCTTGGTTAATGCAAATTCTGCATGAATATAAGCAAGATCAAAAGGTGCATTATGAATAATTAACTCAGCTCCCGAAACAAATGCCATCAATTCATCTACAATCTCTGCAAAACGCGGTTTGTCCTTTAAAAATTCCGCTGTAATACCATGCACAGCTTGTGCGCCAGCTTCTACATCACGATCAGGATTTAAATAAACATGAAAATGTTTATTAGTTATCCTGCGATTAATCATCTCAATACAACCTATTTCAATAATGCGATTACCATCTTCAACGCGCATCCCGGTTGTTTCTGTATCAAGCACCACCTGTCTCATAGGCTATCCTGTTGTTCTAATTGTTTACGCTAATATACCGCTATCACTTGAAGATGCGAAATGTCGTCA
>MGYE01000082.1:0-33522 GCA_001801625.1 Gammaproteobacteria bacterium RIFCSPHIGHO2_12_FULL_42_10 | reverse complement strand
ACGACATTTCGCACGCCACATTGAGATTCGTAACTCCCTACCCATCAATCGCCTGCGTTGCGATGCGATCAGCTTCTTCATTACCATCGTGACCCGCGTGCCCTTTTACCCAATGCCAGCGGATCGTGTGCCTCGTGATTACTTCATCCAGCGCCTGCCAAAGATCAACATTTTTAACTGGTTTTTTTGAGGATGTCTTCCAAGCCGATTTTTTCCATTTTTCCAACCATAAAGAAACCCCTTTTTGCACATATTGTGAATCAGTGTATAGATCAATCTGACAGGGTTCTTTTAACACCTTTAATGCCTCAATCGCCGCAGTAAGCTCCATACGATTATTGGTCGTATGTGCCTCTTTACCAGAAAATATTTTTTTATGATGCTGATAAACGATCACCGCACCCCATCCACCTTTCCCCGGATTGCCGCGACAAGCACCATCTGTATAAATGATAATATTCTTCATTTGGAATGATGCGCAACATGTCCGGTCATGGACGTTGAAATAGTCATACTAGTCAATGGCTGTTTCCACTGCATGCGAATAGGTGTCAGTGGCACAACTTTAGCACGCGCTAACAAAATATATACCCCTCCCAATCCTGGCAGGCAGGCTATTTTTTCCAAACAAGCTAACTTTTGATACAATGACTCTTGTCTGATGGGCGGTCTAAACAAAATCGTTTTCTTTTGTTCAAGTTCAAAATCAGCTAATTTTAGCCAATATTTTATTTTGTAAGCGCTGATAAAACGACCCATTTCTGAAAATTTTCTCAAATTCCATAAACTAAATGGATTAAATCCAATAATGGCAATCAGCCCCTCAGGTTTCACAACACGACAAGCTTCCATTAACAGTTGATGAGGATTTTCAATAAATTCTTGCGTATGCGCCAGTAACACAAGATCAACGGATCCTGTTTGAATAGGTAATTCGTGAAGATCACTGTCAATCACTCTCTCCCAACGCAATGGCGTTGTCGTGCTTGCTTTTAATGTATGACTCAAAGGATTGATCAACGCATGACAAGGAATGTGGGTTGCTTGCAACAAAGATGCTTGACAAGGCATCCCAATTAACAAAGCATGCTTACCGTAATGTTGTTTTAAGAGGGTTGTTAACAAGGATTGCTCTGCGCGAAGCAAGTATTGGCCCACAAAATGATGGGTGAGCCATCGATCCCAATGACGCAGTGCACGATGATGATGTACCAACGTTTTTCCATCTCCGTCTATTTTTTGGTACTATAACATACTTGTTGCTAGCCTATAGAGCATATTTGTTGTTAGTATCCAGCATATCATGTACAAGTTTAAGTAAAATAAAAACTTTATCAAACAAAAGGTTATCTAGATTGTTACGTATATTTAGTCTATTTTTAATACTATGCTGCATTCTTTTTGGAACGTTTAGTCCTGCGCTGCTGCACGCCAATTTTAGCTCTGAGGGGATTCAAGTCTACCAAAAAAGCGTACCGTTGCTACCAGAAAACAAGAAAACGTTAGCAGAAGATATCAGCAGGTATCATGAAGCGGACAATCTATGGGATGCATTACGTGAGGACTTCGCGCTACAGCACTATGAAAATCATCCCGCTGTCCAAGAAAAAATAGATTGGTACATGAACAACCAAGATTTTCTACAGCGATCAGCCAATCGTGCCGCGCCTTATTTATACTACATCTTACAACAAATTAAAAAACGCCACTTACCCGCCGAAATTGCACTGCTCCCTATTGTTGAAAGTGGCTACAATCCATTTTCACTTTCTATCGTCGGCGCTGCAGGTATCTGGCAACTGATGCCAGGCACTGCCTCAGATTTAGGGATACAACAAAACGGATGGTATGATGGTCGCAGAGACGTGATTGCTTCAACAAGAGGCGCGTTAAATCATCTGAAATATCTTGAAAGTGTTTATGAAGGTAACTGGCTCCTTGCCTTTGCAGCATACAATACCGGCGAAGGCAATGTTCGCTCCGCTCTCCTTAAAAATATACGCAATGGCAGAAATACCGATTTTTGGTCATTGCCCGTTGCAGCCGAAACAAGAGGTTATGTACCAAGTATCCTGGCACTCGCAGTCATTATCAGCCATCCACATCGCTACCATGTTGCTTTCCCGCCAGTACATAATGCGCCTTATTTGGCACAAATCGATGTGGGTACGCAAATTAATTTAAAATATGCTGCATCGTTAGCCGGCATGAGTCTTAACAACTTACAGCAACTGAATCCCGGATATAATCGCTCTTCAACACCGAGTCGCGGCCCGTTTAAGTTAACATTACCTATGCAAAATGTAGAACGATTTACTGAAAATCTCGCATTTGCACAACCCAATACGCGCGCAAGATGGATGCATTACCAAATTAAATCTGGCGACTCATTCGCTTCTCTTGCAAAAAAATTCAATACGTCGCCCACAATCATCCGTCAGTTTAACCAACTACGCAACAATCATTTGGAGCATGGCACTGACATTCTGATTCCCGCAAGCACAACAAAATCCAACCAACAAAAATATAGTTTATTGCCTGGTGATACCATTTATATTGTGCGCAAAGAAGATTCTTTAATCAGTATTGCAAAAAATTTTCATATCACAATAGCTGCGCTGCGCGCTGCTAATATCAACCGCATCGTTGCAATTGGAAAACCCCTAATAATTCCGACACACACCAATCGTAACCACCATGTTGATCCGGGTGATACCATTTACATGGTGCGACCAGGTGATACCATTGACCGTATCGCAAAAAAATTTCATCTCTTGCCTGCGGATATTAGATTAGCTAATCTTATCGATGATTCTGCCTTACAAGAAGGCGAACATATTGTGATACCCGCACGACTACGTGCATAAGATTCATTCTTTTCAGGAGCAACAGATGAGCTTATTTAAAACCCTAACGATCTCTTTCGTCACCACTATTATCTGCTTACCACTCTGCACGGTTGAAGCAGGAGATTTAACAATCATCAATAATACAGGTCATGATTCAACCTCGGTCATTAATAATGGTCCCTGTTCTGCAAATATCTTAGGCGACGTTGGTATTACACACGCTCACACAACGAATGTCGTCCCAGAAACGACTGTCATCAAAGCCTGTATATTTAATAAAAGTAACTGCACCGCAGCCGTCCACATGACAAACAATTGCAGCGGCCCTGTAGTCGCAACCGTTGTTTTAGATGTCAAAAAAGGCATCAAAGAAATTCGTTCTTCAAGCACCTCTGAAGGATATGTCATGTCAGGCAGCAACTTTACCGCAACCCTAGAAGGCGGCCCCACTCATCAAACCTGGCTACAATACTTCGCTAACTAAGCCTATCTCATCTCCCCCCACCACACCCCTACAACGCAGCGACCCCCTCTCCTCCCACGCTTTTTGTGGGAGGAGAGGGTCGGGGGGAGAGGAGGGCTCCAATATTTCGCCTCTCAAATCACTACGTCATCTCCCAGGTCACCTGTGCCGCCAAAATATCTGCGCCGCCATTCACATGACCAATCGTCGTCACCTGCTGATCGCCTGCTACCAAGGGTGGCGGATAGATGTTTGCCTGATTCATAAAGATATGCGACCAGCCAATATCAAATCCAATGGTCTTCGTCGATTGATAATGACCGCCTAAGGCAACAACAAAGCGATTGTTATCTGGTAAGGTCACATTGCGATACTGATTTTGCACCGGCGTTTGATCATATCCCACCCCGCAACGCAAAAACATCTCATCTGTTAATTTGTAATGCGAACCAACAGATAAATTCCAAGTATTGCGATAATATTCAGGTATAGTAATCGTGATATTTGAACTGGGATCAAGATTAGCGATCCCAGAAATATTATGCAAAATCAATTCTTTTGAGACACTCCATTGCGTAAAGATGGCACTCCCTAAAAATGTCCAACGATCAGAAATTTCATGATAACCACTGAATGCTGTGTAAGCTGGCATAGTCACGTTGGTATAAGCATGACTTGAGAATGGCCCATCATTAAAAGCATCTGCGAGCGAACCCGTAAACCAACTCGCACCCGTTAAATGTTGCACGACTTGCGAGTGGTAGCTTAATCCAACACGACTAACTGGCGAAAATTCATATAATAAACCTGCATGCCCACCATAACCCGTTCCAGTAAATGAATTTTGGCTGTCTGCAGTTTCAGGCGGATCACCTAAACCACCAGGCTGATTAAATTGTGCTGCGGAACGTTGAAAATCTAAACCAATGCCAAAAGAGGTACGATCAAACAGCCTAAATCCTAGAGCAGGACTAATGTCGACCACAGTAATCGCAGCTGTGGTAGCAGCATACTGAATCGGCGTCGTTCTACCGTAAGTTGTTTTCAATCCAAACGGAACATCCACACTTAAACCAAATCCAATGCCATCGCTAAGCGGTGCAACATAATGCATAGCAGGAATTAAATTAAAATTCCCACCCTGTGCCGTCGCAGGTTTAGGTTCCCCTGCTGAAATCGTATTAACCGCAACTGAGCCTTGGTATTTAAAATCCGTAGTAACACTATCTGCGCTCAATACGAGTTGCTGCGCTTTGAATCGAATAATGCCCGCAGGATTATAAAAAGCAGTACTCGCATCATTTGCTGCAGCAGCATAACCTGCGTGATACTCACCGACACTTGCACCATCTTGCTCAAATAATTGAAAAGCAGACGCAAGGACAGTCTCTGGCAACAACGCAATAATTGACGCACTCAGCGTCATCAAAACGCGATATAATAAACGACGATCCATATAAAACTCCAAACTACGCCCGCCATCTTAGCTTGAATCAAGCGCTATGAGAACCCGTTATTATCGATTGTTGACTCAATCAATTTCGTAATATACGGAATACCCCTACTCTTTTATTCACCTATACTCTTCGATACTATTCTCCATTCTAAATGTTCGCGATAAACCGTGTTATCGATTTTACTAAGCACAATTCGAATAATTAGTTATAATTACTAACAATAAACAGAAAATCAAAGGGTTACGACAAAAATGCCAACTATAAGCATGTTTTATGGGATAATAATACAAATGTTTTGGGACGATCATGCGCCGCCACATTTTCATGCGCTTTATGCAGAATATGAGGTTCAGATTGATATCAAAACACTAGAAATCATTAAAGGCAACATGCCTAGAAGAGCCTTAGCACTCGTACTTGAATGGGCACACAACATCGCGCCGAATTACTTGAGGATTGGACATTATGCAACAAGCATCAAACTCCGAAAAAAATTCCACCCCTAGAATAAACTGCAAAGCCCCATGGCGACTTGCAAGTGTTAGACCACTTCCAGAATATAAACTTGAAGTGACATTCAATGATGGTACGCACGGGTTTGTTCATATGGCAGAACGCGTTAAAAGTCAAAATGCTGGCGTGTTTTCTGCATTAAAAGATACTCAAGTCTTTAATAAAGTACATCTTGAGTATGGCGCTGTCACTTGGCCAGATGAAATTGACCTTTCACCTGATGCAATGCATGATGCCATTTTAAAAGATGGGATATGGATTCTAAAATAATTTATCGGCGGGTCTATTAATCTGCAGGGCGGCTGCCTAAGTGTTGATGACAGTGTTCTTGATAAACCACATGCAAAATACATTGCTTAAAAGTTGACTAATTTACAGTGGCATGATAGAAAGTAGACCATGTAATTATCTAGCTATGCGAGGCGAATGATGCTGCGAAATCAGATAGATCAAACACTTTGTTTATGTATGGAGGCGCAACAATCTTTACGGGAACTAGCAGCATCTATATTCCATACGGAGGCATCTATAAAGTTGTATTTTGCACATGTAGACGCAGATAGTGCACATTGTCGTACATTTGTTTCCAGAGAGCCAGTCAAAGTATTGTCATTTGTCGCCCCTGAAATTCCTCGATACATTTTCTTGGAAAATTTAGGTCTTTATCAGAATTTAACATATTTTTTTGATATAGATATGCATTCAGAATCTCAAGAGACTTCACTCGAAGCAAGATTAGCGTTTTTGAAAAACGCGCTGCTTTCAATGCATCAGTTGGTCAGTCAGTGCCAAAGCAAATTAACAGAAGCTAAACAACAAACACAACAACTATGTCAGATTGATGCAGAACTCAGGCAGAACTTAGAAACGCTGCGCCAGCAGTATTGGGAACAGCTGCATTTCAATGCACACAAAATTCACGAAGATCTGCAAAAACAATTGACTGTAAATTCCACAAACAGTGACGACATCGGAATACGACGCAGACGTCCAAAAGGCGTAGAAAAACAATCGCTGAGCGCACATACAGCAACTGTCAGCACAGATAAAGATAACTCAGTCTCTAGCCAATTGACGCACACTTTGCTCTTCCTGCCACTGCATCGCTCAGTTAGCATGACGCCATGCGATAAAGGCACCCTATTCGACCCAAAGATGAATCCTTAGATGTTTCGCTCATCAATACGTTCCAACGGTGCCAGACTTGTCTTATTGACTTATTTTTGAATAATAAGTCAAGCCTGGCACCGGGTAACATTTAAACCAACCGCCCTTCCTCAATTCGCAAAATACGTTTCGCAAGTTTTGCAATTCCCATATCATGCGTTACCATCACAACACTTGTTTGATGAGACTGTTGTAAATGAACGAAAAGCTCCAATACACGTTCTGCATTTTTAGGATCTAAATTACCCGTCGGCTCATCTGCTAAAATACACAATGGTTCCGTAATGAGTGCGCGAGCAATCGCAACGCGCTGACGTTCGCCGCCAGACAGTTGGCCTAGTCGATGTTGCATACGGTCTTTTAGTCCCACCTGCTCTAACAGAGCGGTTACTTTTTCGTAAATCACACGTGGATGTTCACCGCGAATTAACAAAGGCATGCCAACGTTCTCTAATGCAGAAAATTCGGGTAATAAATAATGGAATTGGTAAACAAATCCCAGATAATGATTGCGCAATCTACATTTTGTTTTTTCAGAGGCTTCTCGTAAATCAACACCATGTAAAATAACCTGTCCTTTTGTTGGCTGATCCAAACCGCCCAAAAGATGCAGAAAAGTGCTTTTACCTGAGCCAGAATTACCAACGATTGCAATCCATTCTGATGGAAATACTTCTAAATCCATCCGATGCAAAATAGTTGTCGTTCTATTACCATCTGAATAGGTTCTAGAAAGACCATAACAGGCGAGTACTGGTTTATTCATAACGAAGCGACTCCACAGGATCCAGTCTGGCAGCACGCCATGCGGGATAAAGTGTTGCAAATAAACTCAACACAAAAGCAATACCACTAATTTTAATAATATCAGACCATTCAATACGTGATGGTAAATAATCGATAAAATAAACGCTAGACGATAAAAATTGCGTATGAAACACATGCTGAATCCAATCCACAATAACCGTCACATGCGATGCAAGTGCCAAGCCACTCAAAACGCCTAACAGGATACCAAAAATACCGACGCATCCACCCTGAACGATAAAAATGCACATGATCGTCCGCGCAGTGGCGCCGTACGTACGTAAAATTGCAATATCAGCCTGTTTTTCATTCACAACCATCACCAGGGTTGTTACCAAATTAAAAGCTGCAACCATAATGATTAAAAGTAAAATTAAAAACATCATGGTTTTTTCAAGCTGAATCGCATGAAAAAATTCGCCAAACTCTTCCGCCCACGTAGTAAAAATAAAATTGGGCGGCAATTTATTTGCAAGCACATGTGCAATATGAGGCGCCTCATAAACATTCGCAATACTTAAATGAAAGCCAGATACTTGATCATTCACGCCAAATAGTTTTTGTGCATCATTTAAATGAATAAACCCTAGACCTTTATCAAAACCAAATCCACTGCCTGCATGAAAAACACCCGTTACTGTAAATCGTTTAAAACGTGGCGTCATACCCAATGGCGAAACAGAAACTTGAGGCGTCACAATCATCACGCTATCTCCTGCTGACACATGCAGAATCCGCGCTAGATGCTCACCCAATACAATACCAAATCGTTGCGGTCGCAATGTCTGCAACGTTTCTTTTGCGGCAACAATATTGAGCACGCGTCTTTCTTCTTGCGGTACAATCCCCAATACTAATGAAGGTGCAACGGATCCATCGTGACTTAGCAAGACCTCGCCTGCAACAAACGGTGCTGATGCATGAATATCTGTATCACGATTGAGTTGTTTTTGTAGAAATTGCCAATTACCAATGTAGCCTTCTTCACTGCTTAACGTAATGGCAGGCACCATATTAAAAACACGTTGTTGAATTTCTGTATCAAAGCCATTCATCACAGAAAGTACGGTAATCAATGCGCAAACACCGATTGCAATACCACCCATTGATGCAAGTGTAATGAACGAAATAAAATGATTGCGACGTTTTGCACGCAGATATCGCAATCCAATAAACAATGCCGCAGGTCTAAACATGAGGTCTCATTGCGCCTTTAAACAAAGTAAAAAAATTATCAGTTGTTTGTTGTGCTAATTCATCTGTTGATATCGAGCGTAAATTGGCAATAAATGCTGCTGTATGGTAAATAAATTGCGGTTCATTCACTTTGCCGCGCATAGGGGCAGGTGCAAGATAAGGCGCATCTGTTTCCACCAACATTCTATTCAGCGGAATCTCTTTCGCAACAGTTTGTAAAATAGTTGAATTTTTAAATGTCACCATGCCTGAAAAAGAAATATAAAAACCCAAATCAATGGCCGCTAGCGCCATCTCTAAATCTTCAGTAAAACAATGCAATACCCCACCCACCTCACCTGCTTTTCCTTCTTGCATCAAACGTAACGTATCTTCTTTCGCCTGACGGGTATGAATAATCAACGGTTTGTGAGTTGCTTTTGCTGCTTCAATATGTACTAAAAAACGCTCTCGCTGCCAATCTAACTCACCATTGGATCGAAAATAATCCAGCCCTGTTTCGCCAATTGCAATGACTTCATCAAGACTGGCTAATTTAATCAATGTCGGTAAATCAACGGATTCATTTTCTTCATTAGGATGAACGCCAACCGAAACGGCAACAGTCGGTATCGCTAATGCAGTCTCATGTAGCGCAGGAAATTCAGCGAGTGATGTACAAACATTCAAAAAATACTGAACACCTGCATTTTTAGCACGCTCGACAATGGCATCAATTGAATCATTTGGCAGTTCATTTGCAACTAAATTCAAATGACAGTGCGAATCTACGAGAAACATGATGCAGACTCCATCCAACGCATCAAAATGGCTTCAATCATCATCTGTTTATTAAGATTAACGCCTGTAAACAATTGTGTACGCAAATGTTGAATATATTCCATTAACTTAACGTTCAATTTAAGTTGCGTTTTTTGTCTAACCTGCATTAAATGCGACAAGTAATCTTTATTGATTAATCGGTCAGATTCACTATTTAACTGCAGACGCAAAACATCAACAATCCAGCTCAATAAAAAATCGAGTAATGCCATGGGATCATGCTGCTGCAAACTTTCTGCCGATTGAACCGGACAACCGTTGTTATCAATTAAACGTGTCAAAATTTGAAATAAATCTTGCCGACCCGGTTGGCTAGACAGCCATGCCATTTTCTCATCAGGTGTTGGCGATGGAAACAAAATACGCTGACATCGACTGAAAATAGTCGCTGGCATTTGACCCTGCTGATCGCTAATTAATATTAAAAGTGAAGCAGGAGGCGGCTCTTCAAGCGTTTTTAACAATGCATTGGATGCCATCAGATTCATCTTATCTGCAGGATGAATAATCACAATACGCATCGTATCTCGCAAAGCAGTTTGAGCGACAAAGTCACTGACTGCACGCACTTGATCTACTTTAATCACCTTGCTGGTCGCATCCGTTTCAACCCACAATATATCAGGGTGTGACCGATTCACAGCTAATCGACAAGACTGGCAGATGCCACATGACTCGCCTGTCACTGATGTTGTCTCACAAAGAAGGGCGCGCGAAAACGCTAAAGCACATTTGGCTTTATGTGTACCTTTTGGTCCAAGAAACAATAATGCGTGTGGCAATCGTCCGTCAGATTTTGTTTGCCATAGTTGCTGAAACAATTTTGTTTGTTCGATCATATTTTGTTTATCCTAAAAACACTTTGATAGCCGCAATGACAAGGTTATCTAGTCTAGTCTTGCACAAGAAAACGATCCAAATGACATTGAATGTCATATTGTACCTGATTTACCGTCTTCGATGCATCGATCACAGCCCATCTTGCAGGATCTGCGGCTGCACGCAGAAGATAGGCACTTCTAACACGCTCAAAAAATGAAAGCTTCTCTTGTTCAATTCTATCCTTACCTAAACCACGCGAACTAGCACGCGCCATACCCATCGCTGGCGCTATATCTAATAAAAATGTCAATGCGGGATAAACCGAACCAACAACAGCTTGATCTAATAAATGAATTAAATGCAAGTCCATACCACGCCCCCCACCCTGGTAGGCATAACTTGCATCGATATATCGATCACTGATCACCCATTTACCCGCTTCTAACCACGGCACAATACGATAGCGAACATGTTGCGCACGACTTGCAAACATCAGTAATAATTCAGTTTCAGCAGTCATGACTTCATTTTCTATATGAGATAATAACACATTTCTAATCGCTTCTGAGATGGCAGTCCCACCCGGTTCACGTGTTGAGACCACCTCTATCCCTTTTTCTGTTAAATATTCAGTCACGAACTGTCGTGCGGTCGACTTACCAGCTCCTTCTATCCCCTCAAGCGTAATCAATTTACCCGGCATCATGATTTTTTCTCCTGAACGAGAACAGCGTGTACTGCAATATGATGTTCATTTAATGTTTTTGAGAAATGATGGCTCCCATCTCCATTTGCAACAAAATAATAATAATCATGCACATCAGGATGTAAGCTTGCCAAAATGGAGGCGAGTGATGGCATGGCAATCGGCGTTGGCGGCAATCCTTGATGAAGATAAGTGTTATAAACACTTTCTGCTAGCAAATGACGCTTATAAAGTCTGCCCACATATTGATCGCCCAAACCATAAATCACCGTAGGATCAATCTGAAGCAACATATGTTTATGCAAACGATTAATCAATACGCCTGCAATAATGGGACGCTCAATCGCAAGACACGCTTCCTTTTCAATAAGCGAAGCAGCAATCAAAGCTTCATAAGCATCATGATAAGGCAAATCTGCTGCACGAGACTGCCACACATTCATCAAATGACGCTGCATCAACTCATAAGCATATTGTAAAATCGCAATGTCTGTCGTGTCGCGTGTAAAATAATAAGTGTCCGGAAAAAATGCTCCTTCTGGATGAAGCATAACTATCGCAGATGTTTGCGACACAAAAGTATTCATAATTTGTTTTTCATCAATATGTTGAACGACATGTCTCAAGTAATTATTTAATTCTAATGCACGACGCAAATCACGAAAAGTCCAACCAGGAATAATGGTAAAAGTGCGGAAATAAAATCCCTTACCCAATGTCATTTGGTGCCAAATAGAATATAGCGTTGAGCCTACTGGAAATAAATACTCGCCCGCTTTTAATGGCGTGACAGGATGAAAAGCCATGAAGAGCGAGAATACAACAGAATGCTTAACAATGTCTTGCTTTGATAATTCAGATAACACCAGCGCTCTACTTGAGCCTGGACGCAAATAATAAACCATCCCAGGTTTCTGAACGATGGTTTCTTCAAAAAAAATAATGTAAGCCCATGAAGCCACACATAGGCTTAACATAGCCAATATGAAGCGATGTCGAAGTTTTTTTGACTGAATCATAGGTTATCATCCCGCGTACGCAGGTTATCATCCACCCTACTGCCAGCAACTCAAAGGAGAGATTTACCAAGAGGAAGATCCTTCTGCGCAAAGAACGCGCCTCTGGATGACAGCGTATGCCTCATGACGGCGCGTAAAAAAATACCTCAATCACATCTGTCTAAAAATTAATGTGCCATTCGTACCGCCAAATCCAAAAGAATTTGATAGCACAACGTTCATTTTCATTGATTGTGGTTGATGTGGCACTAAATTTAAATCACATCCTTCATCGGGATGATCTAAATTAATCGTTGGAGGCGCCACTTGATCGCGCAGTGCCAGAATACAGAAGATTGCCTCAACAGAGCCCGCAGCACCCAAAAGATGTCCGGTCATTGATTTTGTCGAACTCACTGCTAATTTTTTTGCATGTTCGCCAAAACAATGCTTAATCCCTTTAATTTCTAATCCATCGCCCATCGTCGAGGTAGCATGTGCATTGATATAGTCTACCGCTTGAGCTAAGAGTCCAGCATCTTTGAGTGCATAATTCATAGAAGCGGCACCACCCAAGCCATCCGGATCAGGCGATGTTATATGGTAAGCATCTGCGCTCATACCAAAACCAATGAGCTCAGCGTAAATATGCGCATTACGAGCCTTAGCGTGTTCATATTCTTCTAATACCACGACTCCAGCGCCATCTCCCAACACAAAACCATCGCGATCTTGATCCCAGTGTCTACTTGCTCGCTCTGGATCATCGTTACGTGTAGAAAGCGCACGCATGGCAGCAAAACCACCAATACCCAATTTAGTTGTTGCCATCTCGGCTGCACCCGCAACGACAATATCTGCGTCATTGTAGGTAATAAGACGCATTGCCATACCAATGTTATGCGCGCCTGTTGTACAAGCGGAAACCAAAGAGATATTCGGGCCTTTCATGCCATATTGAATGGATAAGTTGCCGGCAATCATATTAATTAAAGCGCTTGGAATAAAAAATGGAGATAATCGTTTTGGGCCTGATTCAAGCAAAACAGAATGATATTTTTCAATACTGGGCAATCCACCAATACCTGATCCAACAGCAAGGCCAATTCGGTGCGCATTCTCATCGGTTACAGTAAAACCCGCGTCTTCTATAGCTTGCATGGCAGCAGCCATACCATATTGAATAAAATAATCGCGTTTTTTAGCTTCTTTTTCAAGCATATACATCGTAGGATCAAAGTTCTTAACGCGACTACAAATCAAGCAACTTAGATCAGATACATCAAAATGATCGATCAGTGCTACGCCGCTCTTTCCCTGAAGAATAGCCTGCCACGTTTCATTAACGTTTGCTCCAAGCGGCGTCACCATGCCAAGACCAGTCACAACAACACGTCGTTTATTCACGCAACAATCTCCGAGTTACTCGCTTATCATATTAGAGCATCTATACTCGCCGTCCCGCATGTTATCTTGCAGTGTCGTCCCGCGCAGTTTTTAGCGCAGGACGACACGAGGATCACAATTAACCTGCTTTTGCACCCTTCTCAAGAGCCGCCTTGATATAACCAATTGCATCTTTAATCGTAATGATTTTTTCTGCATCTTCATCAGGAATTTCAGTTTCAAATTCTTCTTCTAATGCCATGACCAACTCCACGGTATCTAGTGAATCTGCGCCTAAGTCATCGACGAAAGAAACATCTAATGTGACTTCTTCCGGCTTCACACCCAATTGTTCTACTACAATTTTCTTGACACGCACTTCAATATCATTGTGATTCATCATGCTAGTTCCATCCTTTTCGTCGGGCCAATTAAAATTACAATTTCGTCATTTTATTCAAAAGCTAACAAATAATCTATAAGCGGTTTCCACTATTCCATATACATGCCACCATTGACATGCAAAGTCTGTCCAGTAATATAGTCCGCCATGGGTGATGCTAAGAACAGTACAGCCGCTGCAATATCTTGGGCCGTTCCAACTCTTTGCATCGGAATGCGCTGCAAAATAGACTGTTGCTGCGCTTCGGTCAACGCATTCGTCATGTCAGTCGCAATAAAACCTGGCGAAACAGTATTGACCGTAATATTACGCGATCCCACTTCCTGCGCTAATGATTTACAAAGACCAATCATACCCGCTTTCGCAGCAGAATAATTTGCTTGTCCAGGATTACCCGTTGAGCCAACAACAGAGCCAATATTAATAATTCTACCTGAGCGTGCTTTCAGCATTTCTCGAATACAGGCTTTAGAGAGCCTATAAACGGCGGTCAGGTTCGTTTCAATTACAGAAGACCAGGCTTCCTCAGAAAGACGCATAAAAAGATTATCCTGTGTAATCGCTGCGTTATTCACTAGAATTTGAACTGCGCCGTAGTGCTCTTTAATTTTTTGAAAAAGTGCTTCTATTGATTGAGTTGATGTCACATTAAGCAACAGTCCGCACCCTAATAAATTCTCTTCTTTCAGGTACTCTGAAATACGTAATGCACCTTCCTCTGTTGTGGCCGTTCCAATGACCGTTGCACCTTCACGTGCTAACGCTATCGCAATACCACGACCAATACCACGACTTGCACCTGTAACCAGCGCAACTTTATTCTGCAAACATTGCGTTAACATATAAAATCTCCACTATCGCTTGAGGATGCGCTAGGCAACACCCCATCTAATACCTCTAAATGAGATCGATCAAACGTTGTCATAAATGTTAAATGCTCTACACGCTTACCAAGCCCCGCGAGCACTTGGCCCGGCCCACACTCAATCACTTGCGTGATACCAAATTGTATAAAAGCTTGCATCGTTTCTACCCAGCGCACCGGCATAAATAATTGTCTTGCTAAACCATCTCGAATAGCGGCTGCATCTACATAAGGCTTAACATCAACATTGCTAATCACGGGAATGCGCGGCGTCTGTAAGGAAATAGTGGTCAACATTTCGCTCAATTTTTTTGCAGCAGGCTCCATTAACAAACAATGTGAAGGCACGCTAACAGGCAGTAACACCGTTTTTTTTGCACCCATCATTCGTGCCGCATCGATCACAGCATGTACCGCCTCTGCAACACCTGCAATGACAATTTGTTGTGCTGTATTAATATTGGCAGGTGTAACGATAGATGATTTATCAAAAGATATTTTTTTACAAATACTTGCAACACTTTCTTCATCTAATCCTAGAATTGCGGCCATTGCCCCGTGGCCATAAGGTACCGCCTCTTGCATCCATTTTCCACGATGCGCTACTAAAGAAATAGCATCCTGAAAACGCATCGCCTCCGCACACACCAATGCAGTATATTCACCTAAACTATGTCCTGCCAATAAGCTCACTTGTACTGAATATTTAGATTGCAAAATCCGCCAAATAGCATAGCCACTTGCGAGTAGCGCAGGCTGCGTCTGTTCAGTTTGATCTAAGCTTTCTGAAGGGCCTTGCTGCACAAGTTGCCATAAATCATATTGAAGCACATGCGATGCTTCATCAAAGGTTTTCCGAACAACTGGGTACTGCAACGCAAGATCTGCCAGCATACCAACAGATTGCGAACCTTGTCCTGGAAAAACAATACCTATTTGATTGGTCATAACATTGCATACCTTTCCATACAAACACTCGTCTAATATCTTAACAACACAGATCCCCACGCTAATCCACCACCAAATCCTTCCATCATCAATAACTGACCACGTTTGATTCGCCCATCACGTATCGCCCCATCAAGCGCAATAGGAATAGATGCGCTAGAAGTATTGCCTTGTTTATCTAGTGTCACTGTTACACGATCCATAGACAAATCCAGTTTTTTTGCCATCGCTTGAATGATACGAATATTGGCTTGATGGGGAATCAACCAATCTAATTCGCTTTTCTCAATTTGATTTGCCAACAATGTTTCATCAAAAAGTCGATCCAAGATAGTCACTGCCAACTTAAAGAGACGACTCCCATTCATCATAAGCGATTCTACAGAAGGTGTTTTAGTCAGATTTAGCGGAAGATATAAAACATCATGATAAGCACCATCAGCATGTAAGTGCGTAGACAAAACACTCGGTTCCTCGCTTGGACCCAAAAGAACCGCACCCGCACCATCTCCAAACAGCACACAGGTTGAACGATCACTCCAATCTACAATACGAGACATGACCTCACTACCAATCACCAGCGCATACTTAATGGCGCCCGTCTTGATAAATTGATCAGCAATGCCAAACCCATAAATAAATCCAGCACAAGCACTTGCATTGAGATCAAATGCAGCACAACCATGAATGCCAAATCGCGCTTGTAATAAGCAGGCAGTGCTAGGAAACACCATTGCAGGTGTCGTCGATGCCACAATAATCATGCCAAGATCACTCGGTTCGAGTCCTGCAGCTTCCAGCGCTCTTTGGCCTGCGATCTCTGCCATCGTTAATGCATTTTCATCAGGCGATGCAACACGACGTTCTCTAATACCTGTACGCTCAACAATCCACTCATCGGTTGTATCAACGATTTTTTCAATATCAGCATTCGTCAAAACTTTTTCTGGTAAATAACTACCAGTGCCCATAATTTTTGAATATTTCATAGATTGCCTTCTATACTACCATCACCCAATGCGCGTTGACTCAATACTCGCCCTACTTCTTGCTTAATACGATCAGCAATATTTTCTTCAACAAGTCGTTTTGCAGCTTGAATTGCATTTTCAAATGCTGGAACCTTTGCTCCGCCATGACTTTTAATCACAATACCATTCAATCCAATTAACACAGCACCATTAAATCTTGCAGGATCAATCCGTTTTTTTAAAGATCTTAAAATGGGCATGACCATTAAACCCACGCACTTTGTAAAAATATTACGAGAAAAAGATTCTTTTAATAATTTAATAATAAAATTTGCAACACCTTCACTCGCTTTAAGCGCTACATTGCCTACAAAACCATCGCAGACAATCACATCTGCCTCACCTCGATAGATGGCGTCTCCTTCGATGTACCCTTTGTAGTTAATCAATTTTAAATCAGACAGCAATGCTGCCGTCTGTTTGACTTGTTCATTCCCTTTGATTTCTTCTTCGCCAATATTTAGCAAATAGACGCTAGGATGCGGCAGATGATCTAATGCCGAAGCAAGTACAGAACCCATTACTGCAAATTGCAACAAAGTTGCAGCAGGCGAGTCAACATTCGCACCTAAGTCCAGCATGCGCATGTTTTTGTCGGGCTGATAAGTAGGAAACGTTGAGATAATTGCAGGACGATCGATACCGGGAAGCGTTTTTAACACAAAACGTGCGGTTGCCATCAATGCGCCTGTATTGCCCGCGCTCACACACGCATTTGCCTTGCCCTCTTTGACAAGATTAATTGCAACGCGCATTGAAGAGTCTTTCTTGGTACGCAACACCGTTGCAGGTGCTTCATCCATCAGCACCTGTTGTGATGCATGTAAAACAGTCAATCGATCGTGATCATAATGCTTTGATTGCAAGGCTTCTTGCAATAGTGACGCATCACCCACCAAAATCAAATGAAAATCAGGAAATCGCTTCAGAAAATGAATAGAGGCAGGCACGGTCACTTTAGGACCATGATCCCCCCCCATCGCATCAATCGCAATGACCATTTTACTCAAATGAGGCTACTCTTCTTGTTGTGCTTTATCTGAGGTAGCTGGAGGCTTAACCATTTGACGACCCTTGTAGTACCCATCTTGTGTAATATGATGACGACGATGTGTTGCACCCGTCTTAGGATCAATGGATAAGGTTGGCCCAGTTAATTTATCATGCGAACGACGCATGCCACGTCTGGAACGAGTCACTCGACTTTTTTGAACGGCCATACTTGTATCCTCTTTAATATATATTGTATTTATATTTACTTAAAAACTATACCCATCTCACCCTAACATGCACCTAATTCATGTTTCGGAATCATCGGCATATTTAAAATAAGCTCGTCTTCAATCAGCTCACTTAACACAAGATACTTATTTTCCATCAAGACTATTTCATAGTCGTGAGGCAAATCCTGTTCTTGCGCAAGCGTTTTAATAACACCCAAAAGAAAGTCTGCCATTATTTCATAAACAAAGGGTCCTGCACAACGTTGGCATTCAAGCGCGAGCGTTGCTTCAACATGGCCCCGCAACAGAGGAATCTTTTGATGCGAAGACAGGTTAAACTGGAGATCCACCTTAACGGACCCATTCTGCGAGAGACCCGCCTGTTGACATAATCGCGACATCCCGGAAAGCGGCAAAGTGCCCGTTAAGTGCACTTCACGCTCAGAAAAACGAAAAGGATCCAGATGCTTTGGTAGAAGCGATTCAGTTGACATGAGCGCATTTTAGGGACAGATTGTATGGGTGTCAAATTGGGAGTATATATAAAATACAAGCGTTCCTTATGATATATTAGCAAAAAAATGAGGGTTAGGCATTTGAAATTTCAAAATAATCCTGTTTTATCACCGTTTTTTGCGACAACTGCTTTTTCAACAGAGGAAGCAGAATGGCTATGCGACCCAGATTATACAGCAGCAAAAAAAGCGAGTGCTGAAGCAAAAAAAGGCGCGCAAGCCATCAAAGAAGAGATCGCCAGGCTATTATTCTCCGTATTTGATCAAGAACCCACAAAAAAAGCAGCACTTGATACCCCGACTGAAGCTGCGTTAACAGAAGCTGCTTGGATAGAAGAGATACGCGCACAAACGGCACAAGACCCTTGGAAAGCGACCCAATTTAGCGCGACCGCTGCCACTCAAGAAAAACGACAACCCCCTAGCAAATATCAAAAATGGCGACTCATCACCTTCTATAACTGGCATGCTTGGTGGTTTACAGGGATTCGGCTATTTATGGTACGCTTTGGCCGCGTCATGGCAAAAACAGGCTACGCCTTTATGCCAGCGTTTTTTAGTCTATTTGGTCTATCGTATGGATTGGCCTTCTTAGTTGATCTACTAGTTGTATTAAAAGTCACCTTTAACCCACGCAGTATCCGCGAAGCACTGGATAAAAAACAAGGTTTTTTCAAACCAACTTGGATAAGATTTAAGACGATACTCACAAAAGATAATCGTCCCTATCGCATGTTAAATGACAGCGTTTGGTTTATAGTCAATTGCGTCGTCTTTTGTGCGGCTGGTCCCTGGTATGTCATTTTAAACCCAATACTAAATACAATTGGTTTTAGCTTTGACGCGGTCCATGAAACCGGTTGGTGCATTCGAGATTATTACAAAAATACTATTTTAATCAGAAAGTTAACAAAAAATATTCAAGATAAATCAACGATTCAAAAAGAAAATGAAAAACGCAAACAGCAAGCTCTACAAACAAATAATACACTATCTGTCGACCAACTAACGCAGCAAATTCAAGAAACAACGAAACAAATACAGGTCCTCTCCTTAATATGCGAACAAATTACACAAAAACGTCATGATACCGCACGAAGACGTTTATGGGCCTCAGGTTTTACGACGCTTATCCTGGTTGGCATGTTGCTCATTTACTTTCCACCCACAGCGCTTCCGGGTGCCGTTATCATAGGGAGCGCAATAGCACTTGCTGCAGGCAGTATTTTTACCGGTCTCGGTAGGCGCCTCTACCTGACTATAGAGGATATATTTAACGACTATCGAAAAAAGAAATCGCAACACACACCTCCTGCTGCTACAACCATCACCATTTTAGCTCAAATGCCTATCCCACAGCAGAGCAAGCCATTAACTCCAAACACAAAGAACCTGTCTCTAGCTGCCCGAAGACCAAAATCAAACAATCCCGCGCCATTCACACTCACTCCAGAAACACATCATAAGCAAACAGATCATTATTCTGATACACCACCAGATAGCGCTATCCATTTCCATTCACCAGGCAAAGCATCTCCCCCTTCTCTGCTCAGACAATTCTCTTCAGAAAGGAACGCTAGCCCCATACGTCATCCTTCACCTCAATTTGCAGCGGCGCACTAAATCTTTCTCGGTAACTCCCGCTTGCGCTCTCACGTTTGATACTGTATCTTGTTAAGGAATGAGATAAAAACAACTACATATTGTGGTTTTTTATTGATTCGCCCCTACAGTATCCCTGGAGAGCCCCATCAAATGGACACCCTAACCCTCTCGCCAAAAATAACATCTACTCACCCCAGTCAACTGACGCAAACAGCGCCTGGCCAAATTAAAGTCATTCGTCGTCATGGCACAGTCACTCCTTTTGATGCTAATAAAATTACACTTGCGCTTACAAAAGCATTTTTAGCGGTCGAAGGTGATCAGGCCAGTTCTTCTAGCCGTATCCACGAGAAAGTGTCCAATCTCTCTCAAAGAATTACAAACACGCTGACGCATCGTCATGGATTGCAGCATGGCGGTACCATTCACATCGAAGATATTCAAGATCAAGTTGAATTAGAGCTCATGCGAGATAGTGAATATAAAGTTGCTAAAGCCTATGTGCTTTACCGCGAAGAACGTCGCCGTTTACGCGAGCAAGAAGAAGCCACACATGCAGCAAATAACCTACCTAAATTACATGTCACAACAGCAGACGGCACCATCAAACTACTAGATATTTCGATGATGCAACGTGAAATGGAAGCAGCCTGTCGTGGCTTAAATGATGTCTCACCCAGTATTATCATTGAAGATGCAAAACGTAACTTATTTGATAACGTGCCAGAAAAAGAAGTCAATCGAGCGCTCATTTTGTCTGCACGGGCACTCATTGAAAAAGAACCTAATTATTCTTATGTTGCCGCTAGATTATTATCAAACACATTACGCGATGAAGCTTACGCTTTCTTAGATGTAAAAGATGATACGCAATATTTTAAAGCCTATCTTCAACACGGCATCAAGGCAGAATTGCTCGACCCGCGCCTAATGCGTGATTTTGATCTCACGCAACTTCAAAACGCCATGCAAGAAGAACGCAATCTGCAATTTACCTATCTTGGACTGCAAACATTATTTGATCGCTATTTTATCCATTTCGATGGATTACGATTTGAATTACCACAAGCTTTCTTTATGCGTGTTGCAATGGGGCTTGCAATTGCTGAAAAAAATAAAACAGAACGTGCAATTGAATTCTACAATGTACTCTCTTCGTTTGATTTTATGAGTTCTACGCCAACTTTATTTAATGCGGGCACGTTACGACCACAATTATCCAGCTGCTTTTTAACAACCGTGCCAGATGATCTTTATGGCATTTATAATGCCATGACCACCAATGCTTTACTTTCAAAATTTGCGGGCGGTTTAGGTAACGACTGGACAAATGTACGCGCCATGGGTGCCTACATCAAAGGAACCAATGGTAAATCATTAGGTGTGGTACCCTTTTTAAACGTGGCCAATGCAACAGCTGTTGCCGTTAACCAAGGCGGCAAACGCAAAGGTGCCGTCTGTGCTTATCTTGAAACATGGCATAGAGATATTGAAGACTTTCTAGAGTTACGCAAAAATACAGGTGATGAACGAAGACGCACACACGACATGAATACAGCAAACTGGGTACCAGATTTATTCATGGAGCGTGTGTTTGAAAATCAAGAATGGACATTATTCTCGCCGGATGAAGTGCCTGATTTACACGATCGCTACGGCAAAGCTTTTGTAGCGGCTTATCTTGCTTATGAAGACAAAGCAGCGCGTGGTCAAATGAAAAATGTCAAAAAAATACCCGCTCTCGTATTGTGGCGAAAAATGCTCTCTATGCTTTTTGAAACGGGCCATCCTTGGATCACCTTTAAAGATCCATGCAACTTACGTTCGCCCGAACAACATGCAGGCGTCATACATAGCTCCAATCTATGCACCGAAATTACGCTTAACACCTCACAAGATGAAATTGCAGTATGCAACTTAGGTAGCATTAATCTACCCGCTCACGTGATCAATAATCAACTGGATCAAGAAAAATTACGTCGTACGATTCGTACAGCTGTGCGTATGTTGGATAATGTCATTGATATCAACTACTACGCCGTACAACCTGCAAAAAATTCCAATATAAAACATCGACCCATTGGGATGGGTATCATGGGCTTCCAAGATATGTTACATCAATTGCGTCTCGCTTATACCTCAAAAGAAGCGATCGAACTCGCAGATCGTTCTATGGAACAAATTAGTTATTATGCGATTGAGGCATCAAACAGTCTTGCTGCAGAACGAGGGGCCTATCCTGCTTGCGAGGGTTCACTTTGGAGTCAAGGTATTCTGCCGATCGACTCAATTGAGATCTTGGCAAAAAATCGTCGTGCACAAGATCTCGAACTCGATCGATCGCAAACATTAGATTGGGAGACTTTACGCGAGAAAGTAAAACGCGTTGGTATGCGTCACTCTAATGTCATGGCGATTGCTCCTACTGCAACCATTTCAAATATCTGTGGCGTGTCACAATCCATTGAACCCACCTATCAAAATCTTTTTGTAAAATCTAATCTGTCAGGTGAATTTACTGTGGTCAATCCCTATCTCGTACGCGATTTAAAAGAAGCCGGACTATGGGATGATGTCATGGTAAACGACTTAAAATATTACAATGGTAGTGTCGCTAAAATTAGTCGCATTCCAGAATCACTTAAACAGCTTTATGCAACTGCTTTTGAAATCGATCCCATGTGGTTAGTAGAAGCCGCAGCACGTCGTCAAAAATGGCTTGATCAATCACAATCCTTAAATCTTTATATGGGGCAGCCATCAGGTAAAAAACTTGATCAATTGTATCGTCTTGCTTGGAAGCGTGGCTTAAAGACGACGTATTATCTGCGATGTCTAGGCGCAACGAATGCTGAAAAATCAACCATCGACGATCGCGCATTAAATTCAGTTTCTGCTGGAACACCTAATGCTTGCTTAATCACCGATCCAACCTGCGAGTCGTGCCAATAGGAATAGGAGAATATTATGTTAGATAGAGCCATCAACCAAGGTATCACAGGATTAGAAGAATTAGAAATGGGCGCAGCCCGTATTCAAGTCGACGATAAACGAATCATTAATTGTCGCGCTGATCTTAATCAATTGGTACCTTTTAAGTATCAATGGGCGTGGGAAAATTATCTACATGCTTGCGCAAATCATTGGATGCCAAATGAAATTAACATGGCAGCCGATGTTGCACTCTGGAAAGATCCTAATGGTTTAACAGAAGACGAGCGCACGATTATTAAACGTAATCTTGGCTTTTTCTCAACAGCCGATTCACTGGTTGCAAATAATTTGGTCCTCGCTGTTTATCGTCATATTACGAATCCCGAATGCCGTCAGTACTTGTTACGACAAGCCTTTGAAGAAGCGCTGCATACGCATGCCTATCAACATGTCATTGAAAGTTTAAGCATGGATGAGGCAGAAGTATTTAACATGTACCGTGAAATTCCTGCTGTTGCTCGTAAAGCTGCTTGGTCAATCAAATATACAAAAAGCTTAGGCGATCCAACATTTAGCACGGGCACTGTAGAAAATGATCAACGTTTACTACGTGATCTCATCGCGTTCTATGTTATTTTTGAAGGCATTTTCTTTTATGTTGGTTTTACACAAATCCTTTCGATGGGTCGTCGAAACAAAATGTCTGGCACAGCGGAACAATTCCAGTATATTTTACGCGATGAATCGATGCATCTTAATTTTGGCATCGATGTGATCAATCAAATTAAAATTGAAAATCCACATCTTTGGACAGAAGCATTGCAACAAGAAGCCATTGACATGGTACGCGAGGGAGTCGACCTAGAATACACCTATGCTGTTGATACCATGCCACGTGGTATTTTAGGACTTAATGCAACGATGTTTAAAGAATACTTACAATATATTGCTAATCGTCGTCTCGCTCAAATTGGATTACCCGCGCAATATGCAAACGTCAGCAACCCATTTCCCTGGATGAGCGAAATGATGGATCTGAAAAAAGAGAAAAACTTCTTCGAAACCCGCGTGACTGAATATCAAACGGGTGGTGCGTTACAATGGGATGATGCAACCTAATTGTTCCCCGCAGGGGAAACCGTGTCTCCTCTCCTCCCGCTTTTCGGGAGGAGAGGCTAGGGAGAGGAGGGTCAATCATTTCTAGGAAATTCACCCTCCTCTCCCCGACCCTCTCCTCCCACATAAAGCGCGGGAGGAGAGGGGGTCTCATTGCGATGGGCTTCTTGCATGCGTAAAAATCGCTTAACTTACTCTAAAACCGGTACGCCTGTCGCTTGAGCTTGCATCACTGTTTCCACGATCGACTGTTTCTTTATTTTTACTGTGCGGTGTAATCCGATAAAGCTGATTGAAATCCAAGCGACTTCAATGATGACAGATGGAAAATTCCAGTGAAAGAATAATGAAAATAATAATAAAACAGCACCGACAATATTCAACCAAACATAAGTCAGGTTGTTCGCAGTCACTTTGTTTGTGCTAATCAGCAAGTAAGCAACTAGCGTCAAAATCACGCCTAACATACCCACATGATCAGCAAATTTTTCAACAAATTCAAATAACATTTTAATAGACCTATTTAAGTTAACATATTGATTTTATTTATGTTTAATGGTATTTATTCTAAATGAGGTGGAGGTATGATACCATCATTTCACAAAATTAGCGAATCGCGGTAATAACCGTTTATTCTTAAGCGCGCCTCTGGATGATCGCGTGTAACATGAGCTACTAACTAAAATATAAATTTATTTAATAATAGGTGAAATAATGCCCTACACATCAGGCACTCGGCTTAATTCTTTTGGTGGTATTGCGCTCTATACGCGCAGCATGAAAGAACGCATGAGAGATACTTATTTTGTCTTTGCTGGAAAGGACAATCATGGTGTCAGCAAAAGCGCTATCGCTTTTAGGCACCGTGCGGGCTTAATTGATCATCTGATTATGACACCATTACTTATCGCAGGTTTTGCGATTGTTGTAGCATCTGCACTAATCATATTCCTATTTGTTACATTATGGAGGCTAAACAATCGCGTGCTTGCAATTGCTAAAAAATCCGCTTTGTTGGCTATTCCGATTGTAGCCTACGAAATCCTTCTACTCTCAACAACAATAGCAAGCATAGCGATTGGCGTTATACTAGCAGGCTCTGGATGGGGCGCACTCATGGTCTATCGTCATGTTGTTGCTCCCTTACTCTCTGTGGTTGCAACAGGATTGGTTTTACCTATTGTTGGCATCGTGCATTTATTTAAAAGAAATGCAAATCGCCCCGTCGCACCCACACCGCCATTAAACGCAACAACCGTTCATACACTGATTAGACGATTAGCTCATGACCCCGTTATAGACGCTAGCTATGCGTATGATCTTAATCCCACTCAAGCGCGATTAAATGCCATTGAAGCTGAGGCAAAGCGATTAAATATTGAGGACTATAAGACAATCGATGTTCCGAAGGATTTATGTGATTGTCTCCCTTATGGGACTATTATGCATGAACCTATCACACTTTTTCCAACCAGCTCCAATCCATGCACTTTCGATCGCGCAA
Organism: Gammaproteobacteria bacterium RIFCSPHIGHO2_12_FULL_42_10; assembly: GCA_001801625.1. Classification (GTDB taxonomy): domain Bacteria; phylum Pseudomonadota; class Gammaproteobacteria; order DSM-16500; family DSM-16500; genus Aquicella. The sequence continues at coordinate 8,191 of MGYE01000082.1, read as the reverse complement.
TAATCATTCATTCTTATAATACAAATACCAGAACCGAAGGAAATGGTCGCGGAGTACATCTTTGTCCAGTATCTCAGCGAGCTTATACAAGAATCACTTTACTGCAACCGACAACACCCTCAGATGCAGCAATCAAAGTCAAAATTGAAGAATTTGTTAGCAGAATAGAAAGGGAATTTGCAGCACGACGTGACAATCACAATCAAGCAAGACAAGATGATGTACGCGCGAATCCCAGCATGCCAAAAACAGCACCTCGTCTACAATCATCACAACAACCAATAAATGCACAAACTGTACCGCCACGAGCACCAACTGCTACTCTCGCTCCCACTATTTCTGATGCTCAAGCAGCAGCGAGAGACCGTCTTGACTTTATACGTCAAAGACGCGTGGCAGTATTTGCACCACGCCTCGCTAATCCCACACAAGATCAGGAGGCCCCAAGAAACGCAGGAAGAAATTCTGCTATAACAGCAGATAACCTCTGGATGACAGTGCACAAGGTGAAGTAACTAATATATAGATCATCGTTATTTTGGTGATACGTCAGACCCCGCAACAAGTGCGGGGCAGAGGCTTGTCACCCCGCGCTTGTTGCGGGGTCTGACGTGTTGGTTAGCGACTGGACAATGGTATAACGGAACAACGCCTACCCCTCCACCACCGTATCCCACTGCCTACAACCCGGGCATTGCCAGTGCAGCTTATGTGAAGCAAAGCCACAGCCTTTGCATTGATAGTCTGGTTTCTGAGATAAAATTTTATTCATCAAGTTTTGTAAAATAGACAAATCTTGTTTAGCATGTTCTTCTGCGGTGAATGTGTAAAAATTAATTAATAAATATAAGCCGCGCAACGATGGATGGCGACGCACATAATCTAAAACAAAGATCAGCGCAACTTTGCTACCATTTACTTTATGGATACGTTCTGCTAATACAAGCGCCAATGCAACGCTTGGCTGTTGCTCTAAGAGCCGCTTAAATTCAACCATTAATTCTTCTTCTAATCCCAATTTTTCATAACACAACGCAAGCAATTTAACCGATTCTGAAAAGTGCGCAAGATTGCGGTCACTAATTTGCAAGAGCGAACAGAGCGCCTCTTTATAACGATCACGCTGCATATAAAACTTAGCTTGCAACAAGCTGGCACGAACAGAGGTCGCATCAACAAGCAATGCTTCCTGCACAGCGCACTCTGCTTCTTTTATCTCTTCTTTGCTTGCGGCAGATTCAGCTATTTCACAATAGCAATGTGTAATAATATGTCGCATATCATGCTGCGTCAGTGTTTCATACTGCTTGGCCATCTTTAATGCGTTATACCAATCTCTTTCTTGTTGATAAATATCAATGAGCATTTTCAAAGCAGCATGCGCATAGGATTTGCTATTAATCAACTCAACAAATATTTTTTCAGCATGATCTAACACACCTGCACTTAAATAATCTTGACCTAATTCATACATTGATTGTTCGCGATAACGTTTGGGTAGCTGAGCACGCGCAATCAAGTTTTGATGAATACGAATCGCACGATCTACTTCACCTTTGCGACGAAATAATTTACCCACCGCCAAATGCGTTTCAATGGTATCGCTATCAACACCTAACATTTTAGTGAAAATATCAACCGCTTTATCTGTTTCATCATTTAATAAAAAATTTAAGCCAACAAAATAGCTACGCGGAATACGACGCAACCACCGTCGCCTAAAACGCTTCTCTTTTCTGCGATGCAGTTGATAGCCGAGATAAAAAGCTAGCGGAGGGGTTAGAAAGAGAAGTGCGATTAATAGAATGATCATCACGATGACAAACTCTTAATCTCTTTTTCAGCCGTACTCAACCGATGTTGCAAACGATAATGCGACAACTTCATCTTAATTAATAGCCAAATGGATGCCATCATGCCAATCAAACATCCAAAAGCAAATACAATGACCAATAATAACGACAATGGTAGTGTCGATTGATTAAAATAATAATTGATCGTCACCGACTCTGAGTTGAAAATCGCAAAAGTCATCCCCAATAAAACAATCGCTAACAAAAAGAAATAACTAACGATGCGCATACCAATTTTCCTCACAATCAATCACTTCTAAATTCATATAAGGCTGCAATGCCTTTGGAATATGAACACGACCCCGCTCATCTTGATAATTTTCTAAAATAGCAATCAATGTGCGTCCCACTGCAAGGCCTGAACCATTTAAGGTATGCACATAGTCAATATGGCCTGCTTCATCTCTGAAACGCGCTTTCATACGCCTTGCTTGAAAAGCCTCTGTATTACTACAAGAAGAGATTTCACGATAACGCTCTTGCCCGGGCAGCCAAACTTCTAGATCATATGTTTTTGCCGCAGCAAAACCCATATCGCCTGTTGAAAGTAACATCACACGATAAGGTAATTCTAAACGCTGCAGAACCACTTCAGCATGTTGTGTCAATGCTTGCAATGCTTGATAGGAAGTCTCGGGACGAACAATCTGTACTAATTCAACTTTTTCAAATTGATGCTGGCGAAGCATGCCTTGCATATCTTTCCCATAAGTCCCTGCTTCACTACGAAAACAGCTACTATAACAAGCATATTTAATGGGTAATTGTGCACAATCTAAAATTTGGTCGCGCACCGTATTGGTTACCGTTACTTCAGAAGTGGGAATTAAGTATTGCTGTGTTGCATTTCCATGAAGTGCAAAAAAATCCTCTTGGAACTTCGGCAGTTGTGCCGTACCAAATAAACATTCAACATTTGCGATATAAGGCACATAAATTTCTTGATAGCCATGCTCACGTGTATGCAAATCCAACATAAACTGAATCAAGGCGCGCTGTAATCTTGCAAGCGGTCCGCGCAACACAACATAACGCGAACCGGATAATTTAGTAGCAGTCTCAAAATCCATCCACCCATGATGGGCACCTAAAGCAACATGATCTTTAGCGATAAACGAAAACTGACACGGCTCACCGACTGTACGAATGATTTGATTATCTGATTCGTTTTTCCCAATGGGCACAGATTCGTGCGGAAGATTAGGTAATTGCGCCAAAAAAACATCAAGCGCTTCTTCTACCGTTGCAAATTGACCTTCAATAACTTTAAGTTCATCACTTAATTGCTTAAGACTTGTTTTTGCAGCCTCAATCGAATCGCCACCTGCTTTGGTTTTACCAACTGCTTTAGATCGTTTGTTGCGCTCTTCGCGCAAGGCTTGCATTTTTACTTGTAACGTTTTACGTTCTTCTTCTAAGGCTGTAAAATGCGCCACATCAATCGCTACATTGCGTGATTTTAATTGAAGCGCAATAGAATCAATTGATTGGCGTAATAACTTAATGTCCAGCATAAACTTTTGCGACCTCATTTCCCATTTCTGCTGGCGAACGCACAATGTGCACCCCTGCTTTCTCTAACGCCTGGTATTTCTCGGCTGCCGTCCCTTTACCGCCTGCAATAATAGCACCCGCATGACCCATGCGCTTTCCAGGAGGTGCCGTCACCCCTGCAATATAAGAGACAACGGGTTTAGTCACATATTTTTTAATGTAATCTGCCGCTTCCTCTTCAGCCTGCCCGCCAATTTCGCCCACCATCAAAATCACTTCTGTTTGTGAATCGGCCTGGAATAAAGCAAGCACATCAACAAAATTCATACCAGGAATGGGGTCACCGCCAATACCTACACAGGTGCTCTGTCCAAGCCCAATTGAGCTTGTCTGATATACAGCTTCATAAGTTAGCGTACCTGAACGAGAAACAATACCTACTTTTCCAGGCTGATGAATATTGCCTGGCATAATCCCAATCTTGCATTCTCCAGGTGTAATCACACCAGGGCAATTAGGACCTACCAAACGCACATCGGGATGATTATCTAAATAGGCTTTCACCGCTAGCATATCCAATACTGGCACACCTTCTGTAATACAGACAATTAGCTTAATACCTGCATCAGCTGCTTCCATAATGGCGTCTTTGCAAAATGGTGCGGGTACATAAATAACGCTGGCATCAGCCTGTGTTGCTTTATAAGCGTCTCTTACAGTATTAAAAACAGGTAAGTTTAAGTGTTTTTGACCGCCTTTTTCAGGCGTGACGCCACCGACCATCTTTGTGCCGTAGGCAATCGCTTGCTCGGAATGCAGTGTGCCTTGCTTGCCAGTAAAGCCTTGGCAAATTACTTTTGTATTTTTATTGATTAGAATACTCATATATTTTTATCCGGTTGTTAATTCATGTTGTGAAGAAAGGTCTTTTAACCCTCCTCTCCCCATCCCTCTCCTCCCGCTTTCGGGAGGAGAGGGGGTCTACAAGGCTTCTGCAACGACTTTTTTTGCAGCGTCTGTAAAACTTTCGGCGGCGATAATATTTAATCCGCTATCGCGTAATAGTTGTTCGCCTTCGGAAGCATTGTTACCTGCCAAACGTACAACGACTGGCAAATTCGTTTTAACTTCTGCTATCGCACCAATAATCCCTTGCGCAATGATATCGCAACGTACAATGCCGCCAAAAATATTAATTAAAATAGCTTTGATGTGCTGATCAGATAGTATAATTTTAAAAGCTTCTGCCACACGTTCTTTGGTCGCGCCACCGCCGACATCTAAAAAATTAGCTGGATTGCCACCATGCAACTTAATAATATCCATTGTCGCCATGGCAAGACCTGCACCATTTACCATGCAGCCAATATTGCCATCTAATGCAATATAATTTAATTCAAATTGTCGCGCGCGACTTTCACGTTCATCTTCCTGCGTTGCATCACGCATTTTACTTAATAAATTTTGTCGGTACAGTGCATTATCATCAATGTTGATTTTTGCATCTAAGCAAAGTAATGCGCCCTGTTTCGTGACAACAAGCGGGTTAATTTCAAGCAAACTAAAATCATGTTCTTGAAATAATTTTCCCAATCCTACAAATAAGTGAACGAATTGTTTAATTTGATCGCCCGCCAACCCTAACGCAAAGGCAAGCTCACGTCCTTGATAGGGCATCGCACCCATGAGAGGATCAACCACGACTGTTAAAATTTTTTCTGGTGTATTGTGTGCCACTTGTTCAATCTCAACACCGCCCTCTTTTGAGGCCATAAAGACGATACGTTTTTTAGAACGATCAATCACAGCGCCCAAATATAATTCTCTTTCAATGTCACAAGGCTCCTCAATCAAAACATGATTGACGGGCAACCCTTGTGGTGTCGTTTGATAAGTTACTAAATGCGTGCCTAACATCGCTTTCGCAGCTTGCAACATCTCTTCGTGAGAGGTAACAAGCTTCACACCGCCAGACTTACCTCGACCACCTGCATGTACTTGCGCTTTCACAACCAAACGTTGCAAACCCATGTTTTTTGCAACTTGCGATGCCTCATTAAGACTAGAAGCAATCTCTCCTTTTGAAACCGGCAATCCATATTTTTTTAATAATTGTTTGGCTTGATATTCATGTAAATTCATCTGTACTAGACCTCTAATGCAAAGCGAACAGGATCTTCCAACATTTCTTTTACGGCAACCAAGAAAGTCACCGCTTCTTTTCCATCTACCAACCGATGATCATAAGATAGAGCAACATACATCATCGGACGGATGACAATCTGACCATTTTCTACCACAGGACGTTCTTGTATTTTGTGCATACCCAAAATAGAAGATTGCGGCGCATTTAAGATAGGCGTTGAGAGCAACGAACCAAAAACACCACCGTTTGTAATCGTAAATGTACCACCTTCTAAATCTGCCATCGTTAATTTGCCGGATCGCGCTTTTTCAGCAAAGCCTACAATAGCTGATTCAATGCCTGCCATGCTGAGTTTTTCGGCATCACGCAAAATAGGCACAACAAGACCACGCTCTGTTGAAACCGCAACGCCCACGTCAAAATAACCATGGTAAATAATATCATTACCATCGATTGAGGCATTGATTAATGGCGAGCGCTTTAAAGCTTCGATACAAGCATGCACAAAGAAAGACATGAAGCCCAGGCGAACACGATGTTTCTTCTCGAAGAGATCGCGATAACGCTGACGTATCGCCATCACAGGCGCCATGTTGATTTCATTAAAAGTAGTCAACATTGCCGTATTTTGTTTAACAGCCAACAGACGCTCTGCAATACGTGCCCGAATACGCGTCATTGGTACACGCTCTTCTGATCTAGTGCCTGTTTGTAAGGGTATATGCATCGCTGTCAGTGCATTTTCTTTTGTAATGCGACCGCCCTTCCCTGTACCTGTTATTTGAGAAACATCAATATCATGTTCTGCAACAACACGTCGAACGGAGGGGCTTAAAGAAGAAGGTACAGCCGTATCAGCTTTTGTCTGGCTAACAGGCAGAGCAGCGCTCATTTTAGCCTGAGGCGTTGTAGTCATGGCTGCTGCTTTTTGCGACGTCTCTTCAACTACTTTTTTGGAAACGGCACCCGCTTCAATCAAAGCAATGATTTCTGTTGCTTTCACGATGCTACCTTGTGGTTTTAAAATTTCTTTTAAAATACCATCTGTTGGTGATGGAACCTCAAGCATTACTTTATCTGTTTCAAGATCGGCAATGGTCTCATTGCGCAGAACCATCTCACCTACTTTTTTGTGCCAGACCGAGATAGTCGCATCTGCAACAGATTCAGGTAAAAGAGGAACTTTAATTTCGATTGTCATGATGGGGCATCCTTTGCAATGCTTCTTGTATCAATTGTTTTTGCTCTAATTCATGTTGATAGTGATAGCCCGCTGCAGGGGAAGCAGAAGCTTTTCTACCTACATAATGTAATTGTTGCGTCTTATTTAGTAAGGCTAACAAATACGGTTGTATCATTGTAAAAGCGCCCATATTTTTTGGCTCTTCCTGACACCAAATAATCTCTTTTGCTTTTGAGTAAACAGCCAACATTTTTTTAGCCCGTTCGTCATCAAAAGGATAAAGCTGCTCAATTCTTAAAATTGCTATATTATTCAATTTAGTTATTCGTCTTTCTTTAAGTAATTCATAATATACTTTACCGCTACATAAAATAACACGGTCTATTATTTTTGGATCTAAGGAATCACTCTCGGGGATCATCGTTTGAAACGCGCCTTCTGCTAATTCTTTCATTGAAGAAGTTGCATCTGGATTTCTCAACATACTCTTTGGCGTCATGACAATCAACGGTCGGCGGTATGGCCTTAGCATTTGGCGACGTAATAAGTGAAAAATCTGCGCAGGTGTCGATGGCACACAAACTTGCATATTGTCTGTCGCACACATTTGCAAATAGCGTTCTAAGCGCGCCGAAGAATGCTCAGGACCTTGGCCCTCGTAACCATGTGGCAACAACATGACTAACCCTGAATATCGCCCCCACTTCGCACCGCCTGAACTAATAAATTGATCAATGACAACCTGAGCACCATTTGCAAAATCACCAAACTGCGCTTCCCAAATCACTAAAAAATTAGGCACCGCTGCAGCATATCCATATTCAAACGCTAAAACCGCTTCCTCAGATAAAAGCGAATCTACAATGTTGATCTGGGCCTGATCTTTTGCAAGGTGACTGAGCGGTATATAAATGTTATCTGTTTTTTGATCATGCAACACAGCGTGACGATGTGCGAATGTGCCTCGCGCAACATCTTGTCCGCATAGACGAATAGGATAGCCTTCCGTCAACAAGGTTGCATAAGCCATGGTTTCTGCATAGCCCCAATTAATAGGTTGTTCGCCTTTTGCCATTTGTTGCTGCATTTCTAATAATTTCTTTACTTGAGGTTGCAACTGGAACCCATCCGGTAAAACTGCCATCTGCTCTGCTAATACAATCATCTGTTGCATGGGAACGGCTGTCACTGCTTGCGCTTGCCAAGAAGCACCCATGTAGGGTTCCCAGTTTACGCTATATTCATAAGCAGCAGGATTCTGATCAAGCGATACCATGACTTTGCTGTCATCCATCGCTTTGCGATAGCCATCTACTAGCGCAGTCACTGCGGTTGGTGAAACCACTTGTTCTTTTGATAGTCGCTCAGCATAGATTTGATAAGGAACCGGCATAGATTTAATCACTTGATACATGATCGGCTGCGTTGCGGAAGGCTCATCAGCTTCGTTATGCCCTTGACGTCGGTAACAGACAAGATCAATCACGATATCACGTTTAAAGGTATGACGATAAT
>MGYE01000081.1:22920-26957 GCA_001801625.1 Gammaproteobacteria bacterium RIFCSPHIGHO2_12_FULL_42_10 | reverse complement strand
TACATTCCGAGCATTCATTTCACATGTTGATAAAGACGGCTTTTCACCACTGAATACTGCGAGCAAAGAAGGCCATATTGAAATCGTTCAATTACTACTCGAGTGTGCTGAGAAAGCTTACGGTGGCAGAGATACGGATAAATTCCGAGCATTCATTTCATATGTTAATAAAGACGGCTTTTCATCACTAAATACCGCAAGTAAAGCAGGCCATATTGAAATCGTTCAATTATTACTTACGCATGCCGTTGAAGCTTATAATAACGATCGAATGGGATTTACTCAATTTTTGAATTGTAAAAACAAATATGGATTTACCCCGCTAAATGCAGCATGTTATGCAGGAAAAAATTTTTCAATACAAGAAAAGCATAATCAAGTTGCAAAGAGACTTTTGCATGCAGGAGCAGACCCAGATATTCTGAATAAATACGGATTTTCTGCAAAACAAAATGCCTCATATGATATGATGCAAATAATTTCTTGTCGTACTTTTGATGTAACCTCCAAAGTCCTTCATACTGGTTTTTTTTCAAAAAAAGAAGTAGCTGTGGATAGTCGCAAACGTCGGCATGGTGGGGAAGAATATCCACATGATGCATCTGATAGTACTTCTAATACAATCGCTCGTAGACGATGCGTTGCGCTATGATATTCGCTCCTGTCGTCAATTTTTCACGTCCGCAGGTGCTATATGATGAAATATCCTGGAATCTTTTTGCAAGCAAAGCGTATTAGCTATTGTTGTCTGCTGGTGTGGATGATTTTATTAACTGGTTGCGTTCTATCGCATCATGATGCGACAGAACAGCAAAATTGGCGCGGCAAGTCAGTAGATGCGCTGATGGAGGCGCGAGGATTGCCGGATGAAATGATCCAAACAGGGCATGGCTCGACGCTTTATATCTATCGGTTCATCAATCCTCTTAAAACACAGTCACAAACATCACCGATGGGTGTCAACGTGAGTCGCTCAGGACGCGTTGTCATTGTTCCTCCTTCATCATCATATAATATGCCGGCTAATACGGTGCTGCCCATCTGGTGTGCGATGGTTTTTGAGATTACTGGAAAGGGTGTTATTGTGAATATGAGAGTAGAAGGGAATCATTGTAATCGTGTTTGAGGAGAGTCCACGCCATGTTGATTGATATGTTTGTCAATGATTTTGAAATAATAGGCTGTGCGCTTTTAGCGGCTGTTTTGGGAGGTGTGATCGGCTGGGAGCGCGAAAAACATCATACGATTGTTGCCTCAGCGGGCATTCGCACCTATAGCGCAATTGCATTGGGCGCCTGTGTGTTTGGATCGATCGGTTATTCGCTGCCAGGTAATAATGCTTATATCGCAGCACAAGTGGTGACAGGCATCGGATTTTTGGGCGGCGGTATTATTTTTCGTGAAGGTGATTATACGTTTGGATTAACGACAGCGGCGACTTTATGGGCAACTGCTGCGGTAGGACTTGCTATCGCATTTAAATTTTATTTGGTAGGCATGTTTGTCGCCTTTATTATTTATTTGTTGCTGTATCTTTCACGTTTGCCATGGTGGAAGCGAGTCTCTGCTAAATCAAAAAAGCACCTTCCCTAACAGTCTTTATCAATTTTCTGTACGGTTTCTTCGATCCAAGTTTTGGCAAGTTTGAGCAACGCTTCGGGCGTTTGGTTCTTGCTTTCAATGAGTGGGCCAATGACAACTTTCACAGTGCCAGCTTGTTTGATAAATCGGCGTTTGGGCCAAAATCTTCCTGCATTGTGTGCGACTGGTAAAATTGGGGTGCCTGTTGCAACAGCAAGCCGTGTTCCGCCTAGTTTGTAGTGTCCAGTTTTGCCGTAGGGAATGCGCGTGCCCTCCGGGAAAATTAAGATTGAGCGTCCCGCCGCTAAACATTTTGAACCTTTCGTGATGACTTGTTGCATGGCCGAAGATGAAGCTGTGCGATTGATTGCAATTGGGTCTGTTACAAGCAGTCCCCAGCCAAACAATGGAATCCATAATAATTCTCGTTTCAAGATGATCGCTGGTTCGTGAAAAATGAGCGGTAATATGAATGTTTCCCAAGTTGATTGATGTTTGCTCAAGATGATGACCGCTCGATCTTTAGGGATATGTTCTAAACCTTCCACATGATAATTGATTCTGCAGACCCATTTTAAAAGAAAGATCGCAGTGTATAAAAAGCTGCGTATAAATTGGTGGCGATAACGTAGTGGGATGGGCCACATCGCAAGACAGCACACGCCGTAAATGGAAATGCTGATGCAAAAGTAGATTGAAAATATTAAAGAGCGGATAAATTGACTGATTGTTTCCACGATTAGGCGTCTCTTCGAGAGATCATAAATGATTCAGGCTAATACTTGCTTATAGTACAACTTTAATGAATGAATGTGCAGCTATACCGTAACGCGGCCAGGGCTCCCTCATTACAAAATGAGGTCATTTAGCTAAGAATGAGTCATTCCTGCCCCCGTTTAGAAACATAACGGGGTAAACTCCGGCGGGAATCTATTTCTAACATAACAAAAGGTAACCGCCGGTCTGTAATTTGATGGTTGACATGTTGAAAATTGAGGCTATTATTTCTTGCGATTGAAGATACAGATTCACAATAACTACACTACGCGAGAATTTGTATCTTACATTTAAGAAAAAATTGGTCCAAAAAATTCCCCCCGCCTCATGCATTCGAGGCTAAACGCCATATGAGGATGTAAAAATGAGTATTGATTTTAGACCAGGTAAGATGGACTGTAAATTAGCTCTCTTACTAAGCCCGGTCTATACACTTATTCTTTCAGCTAGGTCGATAGATAGAGATACGGCTCTGCTCGCTCGGCTCATCAATCTTGAATTAGATCGCTTGTTGCCTAAAATAATTGACTATTATAAAAATAATAAAAAAAACGATTACCCTATTGAAGAAAATGCCATAATCAGAGCACATGAGGTTTTCAGTGAGTTTTTACAAAGTTTAATTTACTTTATGCCTCACAACCTAAAACTTGAAGATTCATCTATACAAGAATTTACAACCCAGCTTATCTCAAAATTAATCAATCATGATCATTTTTTATATGTTAGCCTTAAGAACAACAAAACTACTGTTTGGATTGACCCGCAAGAAACAGTAAATGTTCTACTTTGCTTATCTAGAACGTCTGGTCAGATAGAAAACGTAAAAAAATTACTTCAGAAATGCGACGATATTTTTCATGGCAAAAATACGAAAGCGTTTAAAGACTTCATTTCACATGCTGATAAAGACAGCTTTTCATCACTGAATACCGCAAGCAAAGCAGGTCATGGTGCAATCGTTCAATTACTGCTCGAGTATGCTGATAAAGCTTACGGCGGCAAAGATACAGTAGGATTTCGAGCATTCATTTCACATGCTGATCAAGACGACTTCTCATCACTGAATACCGCAAGCAAAGAAGGTCATGTTGAAATCGTTCGATTACTACTCGCGTGTGCTGTTGAAGCTTACGGTGGCAAAGATACGGATGGATTCCAAGCATTCATTTCACATACTGATAGATACGACTTCTCACCACTGAATACCGCAAGTAAAGAAGGCCGTGTTGCAATCGTTCAATTGCTATTCGAGTGTGCTGTTGAAGCTTACGGTGGCCAAGATACGGATGGATTCCAAGCATTCATTTCACATGTTGATAAAGACGGCTTCTCACCACTAAATACCGCAAGTAAAGAAGGCCATGTTGAAATCGTTCGATTACTACTCGAGTGTGCTGCTAAAGCTTATGGCGGCAAAGATACAGTAGGATTTCGAGCATTCATTTCACATGCTGATAGATACGGCTTTTCACCACTGAATACCGCAAGTAAAGACGGCCATGTTGAAATCGTTCGATTACTACTTGCGTGTGCTGTTGAAGCTTACGGCAGCGAAAATACAGCAGGATTCCAAGCATTCATTTCACATGCTAATGAAGACGGCTTTTCACCACTGAATACCGCAAGTAAAGCAGGCCATGTTGCAATCGTTCAATTGCTATTCGAGTGTGCTGCTA
>MGYE01000081.1:0-22897 GCA_001801625.1 Gammaproteobacteria bacterium RIFCSPHIGHO2_12_FULL_42_10 | reverse complement strand
AAAGCTTACGGCGGCAAAGATACAGCAGAATTCCAAGCATTCATTTCACATATTGATAGATACGGCTTTTCACCACTGAATACCGCAAGTAAAGAAGGCCGTGTTGCAATCGTTCGATTACTACTCGCGTGTGCTGTTGAAGCTTACGGCAGAGAAAATACAGCAGGATTCCAAGTATTCATTTCACTTATTAATACAGATGGCTTTTCACCACTGAATACCGCAAGCAAAGCAGGCCATGCTGAAATCGTTCAATCACTACTCGAGTGTGCTGATAAAGCTTACGGTGGCCAAGATACGGATGGATTCCAAGCATTCATTTCACATATTGATAAAAACAGCTTTTCACCACTGAATACCACAAGCAAAGCAGGTCATGTTGAAATCGTTCAATTACTACTCGAGTGCGCTGCTAAAGCTTACGGTGGCAAAGATACAGCAGGATTTCGAACATTCATTTCACATGTTGATAAAGACAGCTTTTCACCACTGAATACTGCAAGTAAAGAAGGCCATGTTGCAATCGTTCAATTACTATTTCAGAATGCCGCTGAAGCTTATAATAACGATCAAACGGGATTCACCCAATTCTTAAATTGTCAAAACAAATATGGATTTACCCCACTCAATGCAGCCTGCTATGAAGGAAAAAATTTTTCAATACAAGAAAAGCATAATCAAGTTGCAAAGATACTTTTGCATGCAGAAGCAGATCCAAGTATTTTGAATAAATGCGGATTTTCTGCAAAACAAAATGCCTCATATGAAGTTAAACAAATAATCGCTCGTAGTGCTGCTGATAGAATCTCCAGAGTCCATACTGATTTTTTTTCAAAAAAAGAAGCAACTGTGGCTCGTCGTCAACGTCGGCATAGCGGGGAAGAATATCCACATGATACATTCGAGGCTAAACGCCATAGGAGGATGTAAAAATGAGTATTGATTCTATACTAGGTAAAATAGAATGAATGTGCAGCAATAATGCGCATACAACTGGTGCATCACGCGGCTTCTTGCTATTCTATTTTTATTTTTAATGATGCTTAAAATCATGATTATAGCGAGACAGGTAACGGGCTGGTTCATTCATCTTTTTACGGCAACAGGTGCTTTTGTTGGCTTATGGGCGCTTTTTGCTATTCATCAAAATAATTATTTACTTGCCTTATGGCTCATGCTGATTGCTATTCTGATCGATGCGGTAGATGGTTGTTTTGCGCGAATGATTGATATAAAAGCATGTGTGCCAACGATTAATGGTGAGTTATTAGATAATATCGTTGATTTTTTTAACTATACGATGGTTCCTTGTTTTTTTTTATTGGTCGCACCTTTATTGCCACTACACTGGCGTGCGTTTTGTGTCGCAGTCATTGCGGTAGCCTCTGCTTATCAATTTACCCAGATCGATGCAAAAACATCCGATCATTTTTTTAAAGGGTTTCCTAGTTATTGGAATATTGCGGTTTTTTATCTGTTTTTTTGGCAAATGGATGGCATGACGAACTTAGGTATTTTGCTCACCTTAGCTGTTTTAAGTTTTATCCCAATTAAATATATTTATCCTTCGCGGTTAGAGTGCTTAACAGATAGCTATCTATTGCGCACCTGTATGCTTTTGATGACAGTACTATGGGGTGTGGTGACTTCACTACTGTTATGGTGTTACCCAGGCACGAATCATCTGCTGGTGATGCTTTCAGTGGGATATGTTTTATTTTATTTAGGCGTCAGTTTGTATCGTACTTGGGTACCACTTAAAGCCTGCACTTGATCGATGATAACCATGACAACAAAAGAGCGTATTTTAGTCACAGGCGGGGCGGGGTTTATTGGATCACATACGATTGCTTTGTTGCTTGATCGTGGCAAAGAAGTGGTTGTATTGGATAATTTATTATCTGGTCGACTCACTCGTTTGCCGCTGACTCATTCTAAGCTGACATTTGTAGAGGGCGATATACTTGATTATCCGTTGGTGGCAAAACTCGTGCATGGATGTGATGCCGTGTTACATCTTGCCGCGATGGCTTCCGTTTCGTTTTCAATCACACACCCGCTCGAAGCTTATCAGACCAATGCGTATGGTTTTATGCATGTTTTAGAGGCAATTCGACAAGCTGATCATCCTGTGCGGTTGGTTTATGCCTCAAGCGCCGCTGTTTATGGCGATGCCGCTCATTTGCCTTGTGTTGAAGAAGATGCGAGTGCGTGCTTGCCGCTTTCACCTTATGCATTGCATAAAGTTGATAATGAGCAACAGGCAAAGCTTTACACGAGGCTCCATGGCATTGAAGCGCTTGGTTTGCGCTATTTTAATGTTTATGGACCGGGCCAAGATCCCGCATCACTCTACTCTGGCGTGATTAGTCGTTTTTTGGCAGACCACTCGCATGAGGTACCGCTTACGATTTGGGGGGATGGCACGCAGGCGCGTGATTTTATTTATGTGACAGATATCGCATTGGCAAATCTTTTAGCACTAGAAAGCAGCTATAGCGGGGTGCTAAATATTGCAACTGGTCAGCCTGAGACCATCTTCGATCTGATTCAATATATTGCACATGCGTCAGAACGCGCACCTGTTTGTGACTGTCAGCCTAAACGTTCTTTTGATATTCATCTTTCATATGCGGCAATCGACCTTGCGTGGCAGAAAATTGGTTTTAAGGCCATGGTTTCGTTAGAGAAAGGGGTGGAGGTGATGGTGCAACAAAGAGATTGATCGAAATTATCACAGCAATTCCCGCTAACTAGTTGCCTTGGGTGTTATTCCGCACAATGGCTCGTCGGCCTCCGGCCTCCTGCGCTTGACTTGTGCTACATAACACCCAAGGCAACTAGTTAGCGGGAATTGCTGAAATTACCATGGCTTTGTGTATAATATTTGTCTGAGATAACGATACTGGAAGTGATTTATGCCATTAACAGACCAACCAGCTTGTACATCACGTAGACGCAACATCACGAAGACTGATTTGCCGCTTTGTTGTCCACCACAGGGTGAGCGTGTGTGGGATGCGCATCCGCGCGTTTATTTGTCCATCTCAGAAACAGAAGAAGTACTCTGCCCTTACTGTGGTACAACGTATATCCTAACATGACAAAAATTTTAGTAATCGGTCCTTCTTGGGTTGGCGACACCGTGATGTCGCAATGTTTATTTAAGCTTTTAAAACAGCGCGATCCAACTGTGATAATCGATGTGTTGGCACCCGCTTGGACTTTCACTTTATTAAGTTGTATGCCTTGCGTGACAGAAACCATTGAAATGCCGCTGACACATGGCGAGTTTAAGTGGCGCACGCGTTATGTGATTGGACAAAAACTGCGCGACCGTGGGTATGATCAAGCAATTGTATTACCCAATTCTTTTAAATCAGCATGGGTGCCTTATTTTGCCAATATTCCGAAGCGAACAGGTTGGCGCGGTGAATATCGTTATGGGTTGCTGAACGATATGCGTTACTTAGATAAAACCCGCTACCCACTTATGATTGAACAAATGATGGCGCTAGGCCTGCCTGCCAATGAGCCTTTGCCGAAGCCTTATTTGATGCCTCAATTCCAAGTGTCACCTGCTTCACAGAAAGCAGCACTTGAAAAACATCAACCACTTTGGAGAAGACGTCCGGTCCTTGGCATTTGTGCGGGCGCAGAATTTGGTCCTTCAAAGCGTTGGCCAGAAGAATACTATGCGACATTGGCTAATCAAATGTTTGAGACAGGCTGGGATATCTGGTTGTTTGGTTCACCCAAAGATCGTCCAGTAACAGATCGAATAATGGCGCTCACTGATAATCGCTGTGAAAATTTATCCGGTCGATTACAATTATTTGAAACGATCGATTTATTATCATTGACGCAAGGTGTTGTGACGAATGATTCAGGTTTGCTGCATGTTGCTTGCGCATTGAAAAAGCCCGTCGTTGCCATTTATGGTTCGACGAGCCCTGCTTTTACGCCACCTCTATCCGATGAGGCTATTGTTCTTCAAACAAAGCTGGGGTGTCAGCCTTGTTTTAAACGCGTTTGCCCGCTCACGCACCATCGTTGTATGCGTGACTTATTGCCGGAGCAAGTACTTTCAATTGTGGGTAACTGGCGTGGTGCATCATGCGTGTTCTATTAATTAAAACATCTTCCATGGGCGATGTGTTGCATACGCTGCCCGCTTTATCTGATGCTGTTCGTATGGTACCCGGCATTCGGTTTGATTGGGTGGTGGAGTCAGCTTTTGCCGATATTCCGCGCTGGCATCCTGCTGTCGATCAGGTTATTTCAATTGAATTGCGGAAGTGGCGTCGTCATTTTTTTAGTCGTGAGAATTTGCATGAATGGCGAGCGTGTCGCGCACTACTTCAAGCAAACTCATACGACTTAATTTTAGATGCGCAAGGTTTAATAAAAAGCGCATTGCTTTCTGTGTTTGCTAAGGGTGCTCGCGCAGGACTTGATTTTTATTCTGCACGTGAATCGCTCGCAGCATTATTTTGCCAACGTAAATATTCAGTGAATTTTTATCAGCACGCCGTGATTCGCATGCGTCGTTTATTTAGTTTAGCATTGAATTATCATTTGCCAGAGACGCCGCCTGACTTTAGCTTAGATCGTCATCAGTTTAAACAAGTAGGACAGACAGAAAACTATATTGTTTTGTTACACAGCACCACTTGGCGTTCCAAAGAGTGGCCAGAAAGTTATTGGCGAGCATTAATTGCGCTCATTACGCAGCATGGGCTTCGTGTAAAGATTGGTGGTGGTAGTCCGGATGAGCTTGCCAGAGCAAAACGATTGGCCGCCGATTTTACATCAGTTGATTTGTTGCCGCGCTTTAGTATTGATGAGACGGTAAGATTACTTGCCAATGCAACAGGTGCTGTTGCAGTCGATACCGGGTTCGGACATCTTGCAGCGGCATTGGGTTTGCCCATTGTTTCAATTTATGGTTCAACAAATCCAATTTGGACGGGCGCACTGGGCGATCGTTCAGTACATTTAACAGCACAGTTTCCTTGCGCACCTTGTTTGAAGCGTGCATGCACTTATCGTGAACCATCTTCTGTCACGCCCGCTTGTTATACTGATTTAACTCCACTCCGTGTGTGGCAGATGCTTGCGGTGTATTTATAATGTCTTTGATGAATAAGCGCATTGTGTTGGGTATTACAGGGAGCATTGCAGCCTACAAAAGTGCAGACTTGGTGCGCTGTTTGATTGATGCAGGAAGTGATGTGCGTGTTGTGATGACTGAGAATGCCAAGCGTTTTATTACGCCTCTCACCATGCAGGCACTTTCTCATCATCCCGTACATGAAGATTTATTTGATGTGCACATGGAAGCTGCGATGGGGCATATCTCACTTGCAAAATGGGCGGATCTCATTCTCATTGCGCCCGCGTCCGCTGATTGTATGGCGTCCCTCGCTGAAGGTCGTGCTGATGATTTATTAACGACCCTTTGCCTTGCAACAACTGCGCCGATTGCGCTCGCACCTGCTATGAATCAAGCCATGTGGCGGCATGCGATGACCTCAGCACATCGCATTGCGCTAGAAAAACAAGGGGTGCATCTTTTGGGGCCTTTGCATGGCAGTCAGGCATGCGGTGATGTGGGTCCTGGACGTATGCTTGAATCACGCGACATACTTGAAAAAGTGAGTGCGTTATTTGAAACGAGCTTGTTGTCTGGTTTGCGTGTGCTGGTGACAGCAGGTCCCACGCATGAAGCGATTGACCCCGTGCGTTATATTACAAACGCAAGTTCTGGCAAAATGGGTTTTGCATTGGCAGAGGCGGCGCATGTTGCGGGAGCTACGGTTACCGTGATCAATGGGCCTGTGCACATTAAAAAGCCCGCACATCTCTCGTGTCTCTCTGTTTTGACAGCGCGCGAGATGCATGATGCTGTGATGACGCATGTTGCAGACTGCGATATATTGATTGCAGTTGCAGCGGTAGGTGATTATCGTGTCGAAACGATTGCAACGCAGAAAATACATAAAGAGTCAGTCGTGCTATCGCTGCAGTTGACTCGCAATCCAGATATTGCAGCCAGCGTTGGTGCGCTACCTGAGAAACCATTTATCGTTGGTTTTGCGATGGAGACAGAAAACCTAATAGCGCGTGCACGGTTGAAGCGGATTCAGAAAAAGATGGATATGATCGTGGCTAATCTTTTTAGCCCATCATGTGGCATGGGGTGTGAAGATAATGAAGTGACCGTGATTAGCGAAGCGAATGAAGTTGCATTACCTAATATGACAAAACATCAACTAGCACGACTATTAATTGAGATGATTGCCAATGAATATCGAATTAAAAATTCTTGACCCGCGTATTGGTAAAGCTTTTCCTTTGCCGCGTTATGAAACAGAACATGCAGCAGGACTTGATTTGCGCGCCTGTATTGATAGCGATTTAGTGATTCACCCCAACACAACAGCATTAATCGCAACAGGCATCGCCATTCATATTGGCGATCCCATGCTAACAGCCATTATCTTGCCGCGTTCTGGTTTGGGCCATAAGCACGGTTTGGTGCTGGGTAATTTAGTCGGATTGATCGATGCAGATTATCAAGGACCCCTCCTGGTGTCTTGCTGGAATCGCGGTTCGCTTGCCTATACGATTACACCCGGCGATCGCATCGCGCAGTTGGTGTTTATGCCAATCGTCCGTACGTGTTTTGACATTGTTGAGTCGTTTAAAGAAACAGAGCGCGGCGAAGGTGGCTTTGGGCATTCTGGGAAAGCATAATGCATTTTAATATCATCTAGGCTAGTTCAAGTATAGTACAAATTATCTAGGGTTGAATGGTATGATTGGGATACCGAATTGACTCACAATCGGCACTTGTTCCAATCTGGTAACGCAATATTAACTGCAAAACGTGAAACTTCTGACCATGGGTTATCCTGAATAACATCAGACATAGCAGTCTTCAGATGATATCCTGCATCTTTGAGGCTCCGAATAGCCCACTCTATGTGAGCACTCGCCATTTATGCAGCGCTACGAGGTTGCTTCTGCTGTCTATGTTCTAACCTGCGAGGATATTTTGGATGTTTATCAATGAACATTTCTAGCACTTGCTCTATTCTTGTTTGCCAGCCTTCGCCTGTTGCTTTAAAGTAACGCACAATTTCTGGTTTGTAGCGTTGCGTAATTTGAATTTTCTTTTCACGCTTCTGTGGCCCACGTTCGCCTCGTTTACGTTTAGGTAATACGTCTAGGAGTTTTTTTGGCAACACTTCGCTTGCGGGCTTCATAGCGCGTATAACAGAACTAGTTAACTCTTTTACTTGGCCTGATTTATTGGTGAGTGATTTCTTTGGCATATCTTTTGACCTCGCGTTCATTGGCTTTACGAAAACTGATGAGTCGTACACCGCCCTCTATTGGTGTAAAACAGATAACATGTAATCGAGCTCCTAAATACCCAATCGCTATAAAACGCCGTTCTGGATATAATTTTCTATCATCTTCAGTATAGCGCGCTGTCTCCCAATCAAAATCTGATGCTTGTTCAAATGATAGGTCACGGTCATGGCTATTTTTATCTGATTTTTTAGGGTCGAAATCAATTTTCATTATTTAATTGTAATTACAAATAAATGGATTGTCAAAAATATTAATAGCTTGCAAATGAGTGTTATTTTAGTAAGGGAGCCCTATCGGCGGCATTCTGGCCTTGTTCCACTCAAAATATCCATTTAAACTCTCTGTCAGCTCGCTGATATGTTCCATATAACACCTCTCCCGAGTTTGTCGAAGGATTAAGCGATCGAGATTATATGTTTTTAATTATTTCTCAGCGAGTTATCTCTTGTTTATCTAATTTTTGTACCGTACCAGAGGACACATCATGCAAGCACAGCTTTTCTCTTACCCGCTGCTGATTAAAGAAAATCATTTAGATGCGTTTTGTCATGTTAATAATGCGATGTATCTTACGCTTTTTGAGGAGGCGCGTTGGGATATTGTGACAAAGAATGGTTATGGGCTTAAGCAGATCTTAGAGATCGGTCTTGCGCCGACTATTCTTGAGGTGAATCTACGTTTTTTGAAAGAGGTGCGATTGCGCGAGCAAGTGGTTATTCAGACACAAGTTTTGTCTTATCGAGGGAAAGTGGGAAAACTGGAACATAAAATGTTACGACAGGATGTGCTTTGCTGCTCAGCCGAATTAACGATTGGACTGTTTAGCTTAAAAGATCGCAAAATGGTATCACCAACAGCCGAATGGTTGAAAGCGATTGGGATGAAAAAGGATGATATGATTACGGTATTCCCTCCTTCTTAAGGGGGAGAGAATGCCACGTTTGGCAGTTGATTAGTTAGTTCGAGGTTTCTTTCATGATGCAAGCAACACTATCTCCCCCACTCAGTCCTTCTATTTTTCGCGCTTACGATATCCGCGGCATTGTTGGACAAACACTTTCTGCAAAAATAGTTTTTTCAATTGGGAAGGCGCTGGGTTCTTTTGTGCGCGAGCAGAGTATTAAGAAAATATGTATTGCAAGAGATGGACGATTATCAGGTCCTGTATTATCGGAAGCGCTATGTCGTGGTTTGCGCGTGAGTGGGTGCGATGTGATTGATCTTGGTATGGTACCAACACCTATCCTCTATTATGCGGCAAGCAAGTGCGAAGGATATTCTGGCGTGATGCTAACGGGTAGTCACAATCCGCCTGATTATAATGGGTTAAAGATGGTGGTCAATGGCGTGACATTAGCAGATCAGGCAATCTTTGCGCTTTACGAACGGATTCTCGCAGAACAATTTTCTGAAGACGAACTGGGCGACTATCGAGAGTCCCATTTAATGGATGATTATACTCAACAGATTGTGAATCAGATTCATTTAAAAAGACCTCTAAAGATTGTAGTGGATGCTGGGAATGGCGTGGGTGGATGCGTTGCACCGCAACTATTCCGAGCGCTTGGGTGTGATGTGCAGACATTATTTTGCGAAGTAGATGGACGCTTTCCGAATCACCATCCCGATCCCAGCCAGATGGAAAATTTACAAGATTTAATTCATACAGTACGCGCAACAAACGCAGACATTGGATTAGCATTAGATGGTGATGCCGATCGTTTGGGGGTGGTAACCAATCAAGGTGAGGTGATTCTGCCCGATCGTTTGTTGATGGCGTTTGCTAAGGATGTGCTTGCAAAGCATCCGTGCGCAACCATTCTCTACGATGTCAAATGTACGCAACAACTAGATGCTTATGTTCGCCAATATGCGGGCCAACCCCTCATGTGGAAAACAGGACATTCGTTAATTAAAGCTAAAATGCGCGAAACCCATGCATTGCTTGCAGGTGAGATGAGTGGCCATTTCTTTTTTAAAGATGCCTGGCATGGTGGTGATGATGCGCTCTACGCGGGCGCACGTCTTTTAGAAATTTTATCTCACGCAGTCGTAGACAGTACAACCTATTTTGCGCAACTACCAAATAGTGTGAATACCCCAGAATTGAAAGTCCCCATTGCTGAAGAAGATAAATTTTCTTTTGTTGCCGCATTGGTTAATTATGTAAAAGAAGAAGACGTAGTCGATGTCATCACACTAGATGGGTTGCGCGCACATTTTAAAGATGGTTGGGGTTTAGTCCGTGCTTCCAATACTTCGCCTTATTTGGTATTGCGTTTTGAAGCAGATGATGTGACCGCTTTAAATAGAATACAAAATTTGTTTAAACAATGGATGTTGGCAGTGAAGTCAGATTTAGACATTTCGTTTATATGAAACACGATATCGTTATTGTAGGGGGTGGTGTTCCTGGGCTAACGCTTGCTTTGGCGCTGGCACAATCGACGTCGCTCTCGGTCGCGGTTCTTGAGGCACGTGATTGTGTGCGCTTATTTAAGCGTGATGCACGAGTGAGCGCGATTACACAAGCTTCTAAACGCATTTTTAAAAAATTAGGAGTATGGTCCGCTATTCATGCACAAGCCATACAGTCGTTTACGCGCATCGAGTGTTGGGATGAAGCGGGAAATGAAATTGACTTTCATTGTGAAACCTTGGCGATGTCTGCGCTTGGGTATATTGTTGAGAACCAGGCGATTCAGTTTGTTCTTCAAGAAGCATTGCAATCGTATTGTACCGCACAAATTTTTTATTCAACGAAATTAATTGCTTTGCATGAAAAAGAAGATGCGATAATGCTCTCAACGGATACGGGCCAAGTTTTTCACGCTAAATTAGTGGTTGCAGCAGATGGAGCCATGTCTTTCGTGCGAGAGCGCGCACAAATTATTTTAGATAAAAAAGATTATAACGAAGAGGCGATTGTCGCAACGATTACGACAACAGCAATGCATGAACAAATCGCCAGACAATGTTTTTTGAAAACAGGACCGGTTGCCTTATTGCCATTGAGTGATTCCTATCGGACATCACTTGTTTGGACGCTGCCTACTGCGGAAGCAAAACAGTATATGGATCTTAAGCCGGACGATTTTTGCAAAGCGCTAACGTGTGTTTTCTCAAAACGTTTTAGCGAGGTGGTAGTCGTAGAAGGGCGACAGTCTTTCAGACTCTGCAAGCAACAAGCTCAGCAATGTGTTAAGCCGCGTATTGCGCTCTTGGGAGATGCATTACATACCGTACATCCTTTGGCGGGACAGGGTATGAATATGGGACTACTGGATGCAGCGGCGCTTTTTGAGATCATTCACACAGCGATTGCACATCATCGTGATTTTGGGAGTCATGCTGTTTTGCGTCGATATGCGCGGTGGCGTAAAGCGGATAATTTTCCGATGTCCGTGGGAATTGATTGGATTAAGCAACTGTTTGCAGCGAATACGCCCGTCATCAGTTTGGTGCGTGTCAGTGGTCTTCAGATATTGAATCGTTTCCCAACGATCAAAAATTACTTTGCACGCTATGCCGTTGGCGAACGCAATGGTCTTCCCAAGTTAGCACAATAGCGTTATACTTTTTCGCCCGCGCTGTCATTCACGCCCCGTTATGTTTCTAAACGGGGCGGGAATGAACGTAAGTAGAAATCGCAGCCTAAGAACTTTTCTTTACTATAGGAAAAACTATGGGAAAACGTACGCCTTTTTACGATTTACATCTTAAATCACACGCAAAGATGGTCGATTTTGGTGGCTTTGATATGCCGCTGCATTATGGATCACAGCTTGAGGAACACCACCAAGTGAGACGGCATGCTGGTCTTTTTGACGTGTCTCATATGGGCGTTGTTGATATCGCAGGTGTTGATGCAACTGCTTATCTGCGTTACTTGATTGCTAATAATGTTGACCGTCTATCGCAGGGCCAAGCGCTTTATACCTGTATGTTGAATGAAGCAGGTTGTGTGATCGATGATCTCATTGTGTATAAAGTGCTAGATAACGCTTATCGTTTGGTAATTAATGCGGGCACGCGTGATAAGGATTTGGCGTGGATGCGGCAAGTTGCGTTGGCTTTTTCAGTTGAACTCAATGAGCGAACTGATCTTGTTATGCTTGCCATTCAAGGCCCAGAAGTCAAAGATAAACTGAATCGTTTTTTGCTCGCAGAGCAGGTCGCTCTCGTATTACAATTAAAACCATTTACATTTGTCGCAAAAAAAGATTTTTTCATTGCGCGTACGGGTTATACGGGTGAGGCAGGATATGAGGTCATTTTTCCTGCAAAAGACGCGAAGACCGTCTGGGATGCTTGTTTATTGTTTGGCGTGAAGCCATGCGGTTTGGGCGCACGTGATACGTTGCGTTTAGAGGCCGGCATGAATTTATACGGTAATGATATGGATGAAACGGTGACCCCACTTGAATCCAATTTAGCTTGGACAGTTGCATTTTTGCCGAACGAAAGACAATTCATTGGTAGAGGCGCATTAGAGGCACAATTGCAAAGAGGCGTGTCACGACAGTTAGTGGGGCTTGTTTTGGAGGGGAAGGGTGGCATTATGCGTCAACATCAAAAAGTGTGGCATGATGGACGCGAAGTAGGCGAGTTGACAAGTGGTGGCTATGCACCGACACTCGAAACAAGCATAGGGTTTGCTCGAATTGCCGCTGATGTTAAGATTGGAGCGCAGTGTCAGGTTGAGATGCGCGATAAATTGGTTTTGGCACGCGTTGTAAAACTACCGTTTGTGCGGCAGGGTAAGCAGGTTTTTAGTTTAGTTGAAGGGTTTGAAGGAGTAGTCAAATGAGTAATGTGCCAGAGCAATTGCAATATACAAAAACACATGAATGGGTTAAAAGCGACAAAGATATTTTAACCATCGGTATTACGGATCACGCTCAGACCATGTTGGGCGATCTTGTCTATGTGGAATTACCAGAAACAGATAGTGGATTTAATCACGGGCAGGAATGTGCAGTGATTGAATCCGTGAAGGCTGCAGCTGATATCTATTGTCCGGTTTCAGGTGAGATTATTGAAATCAATGAGGCAGTGATTAATAACCCACAACTCATCAACCGCGATCCTTACGGTCAGGGCTGGTTATTTCGCTTGCGCCCCACAACCGTAGGCCATGATCAACTCATGGATGCAACGGACTATGTCAAATTAATTGCATCGGAGACGCATTAAATTGCCTTTTATTCCACATACTGAAAAAGACGTCCAGTCGATGCTTGCAACGATTGGCGTCAAAAATGTTGATCAATTATTTGATGAAATTCCACCCGCTTTACGTCAAGTAGTTGCATTGAATGCCATTCCAGAAGGCATGTCTGAAATGGCATTAGGTCGATTTGCACAAGATCGCGCTAAGCTTGATGGCGAGCTTAGTTGCTTTATCGGTGCAGGCGCTTATGAACATCATATTCCTGCAATGATTTGGCAAATTGCAACGCGCGGTGAGTTTTATACGGCCTACACGCCTTATCAAGCAGAAGCGAGTCAAGGTTCACTTCAGTTGATTTATGAATTTCAAACGATGATGACGCGACTGCTTGCCATGGATGTTTCAAATGCTTCGCTTTATGATGGCGCTTCCGCGCTTGCTGAAGCCATTTTGATGGCGGCACGGCTATCTAGCAAGAAAGAGAAAGTTAGTATTTTAATGCCAGAGACGATTCACCCGCATTATCGCGCTACGGTTGAAGCCATCGTATTGCCAAAAGATATTACGCTGATTTCAGTTCCTTATGAAAAAACAACCGGCCGAATTGATATGGCTGCATTAGATGGCGTGATGACAGCAGATGTTGCCGCACTGGTTATTCCGCAACCGAATTTTTTTGGTGTACTTGAAGAAGTTGATGAGTTAACGCGTTGGGCGCGTTCAAAAGCAATGCTCGTTATCGCTGTCGTGAATCCATTATCGATGGCGCTATTAAAGCCGCCTGGTGAATGGGGTATAGATGGTGTGGATATGGCATGCGGTGAGGGACAACCATTAGGGGTTCCTTTAGCATCGGGTGGTCCATATTATGGATTTTTGTGTTGCAAAAAATCACATGTTAGACACATGCCTGGTCGTATTGTGGGTAGAACAGTCGATAAAAATGGTAAGCCTGGCTACGTGTTGACTTTACAGGCGCGTGAACAACATATTCGTCGCGCAAAAGCGACTTCTAATATCTGCACCAACCAAGGACTCATGGTCACTGCATCAACAATCTATATGAGCTTGATGGGGAAGATGGGTTTACAGCAGGTAGCCCTTGCATCGCATGAGCGTGCAGTTGAGTTAAAACAAGCGCTTTCGAAAATACCGCAGGTGACTTTTCCTTTTTCCTCACCCCTTTTTCATGAAGTGGTGGTACGTTTTGAAAAATCAGTCGATCTCATTTTGGCTGAATTAGCAAAACATCGCATACAGGGTGGTTACTCGTTGAAAGCGATCTATCCTGCATTAGGCGAGTCGTTGCTTGTGTGTGCAACAGAAACAAAAACAACAGAAGATATCGAGCAGTTCGCCAGTAAATTGCGTGCAGTTGTTGCGTGAATACAGTTATTTACCTGATGCGCGGGATGACAATAGATTTGATTGAGGAAGCATCAATATGCCAGATAATCATTTAATTTTTGAAGAATCACGTGACGGTTGTAGAGCGCTTGCGCAATGGCCTGGTGCTTCTAACAAACCGTGTGATATACCAGCGCATTTATTGCGTACTAAAGCGCCTGCTTTACCTGAGGTTTCTGAGTTACAGGTCACTCGACATTACACGAACCTTTCCAGAAAGAATTTTTCCATTGATACTCATTTTTACCCGCTTGGATCATGCACGATGAAATTAAATCCACGAGCGGCACATGCTTTTGCATCATTGGCGGGATTTTTAAATCATCATCCACTCTCTTTAGAAGAGCATAGTCAAGGTCTGCTCGCCTGTCTCTATGAATTGCAAAGCATGTTGGCTGATATAACCGGTATGCCGGGTGTTGCATTGTCTCCTATGGCGGGTGCGCAGGGTGAGTTTGCGGGCGTTCAGATGATTGCAGCCTATCATCGTGCGCGTAACGACTTAGGGCGTGATGAGATATTAGTGCCTGATGCGGCACATGGTACCAATCCAGCTTCTGCAATGGCTGCCGGTTTTAAAGTGCGTGAAATCGCAACGGATTCACAGGGTAATGTGGATATCTCTGCTTTACGCAGTGCATTAAGCGAAAAGACAGCGGGTATTATGCTTACGAATCCTTCAACGCTCGGTGTATTTGAAGAAAATATTCAAGAGATTGCAGCACTGGTTCATCAGGCAGGTGGTCTTTTGTATTATGATGGCGCTAATTTCAATGCTGTTCTGGGGCGAGTTACGCCTGCTGCAATGGGGTTTGATGTGGCGCATCTCAATCTTCATAAAACATTTGCAACGCCGCATGGCGGTGGAGGACCGGGTGCAGGCCCCGTGATGGCCAATGAAAAATTATCTCCGTTCCTGCCTATTCCACGCGTTGCCAAAACAGGGAATCGCTATTACTGGCTGACAGCCTCACATTGTCCGCAATCGATCGGGCACTTGTCAGCATTTATGGGGAATGCAGGTATACTTTTGCGTGCTTATTTCTATATTCGATTGTTAGGTAAAGAAGGGTTGAAACGTGTTGCGACTTTTGCTGCATTAAATGCTAATTATTTATTAGTACGATTGAAGGCAGCAGGTTTTACACCAGCCTTCTCAGATAGACGAGCTAGTCATGAGTTTATTATTACTTTAAAACAGGAAGCTAAATTATTACATGTGACAGCGCTTGATGTTGCCAAACGGTTGCTAGACTATGGGTTTCATGCGCCCACGATGTATTTTCCGTTATTAGTGCCAGAATGTTTGTTAATCGAACCCACAGAAACAGAAAGCAAAGAAACGTTAGATGCTTTTGCAGGTGCGATGATTGCCATTCTAAATGAGGCAAAGGAAGATGTTGCCTTATTGAAAGGCGCTCCTCATAGTTTATCAGTTTGTCGATTAGATGAAGTAAAGGCTGCACGAGAGCTGGACTTGGCTTATATAGGATAATAAAAAAACCAGGCCTCATGTAACACGAGGCCTGGTTTTTGTCAGCTAGAACAAGATAGCAGATTTGCTTGGAGCGCGTTTCGTTTTGCGGCTACCTTTCTTTTTTGCTGTTTTGCGCGTTGCTTTCTTGGTCTTGGATTTTGCCTTGGTTTTGGTCTTGGCCTTTCTTTTTGCTGCTTTGCGTACTACTTTCTTCTTTGCTGTTGTTTTCTTCTTTGCAGTGCTTTTCTTTGCGCGTTTTGCTTTTGCCATAATTGCGTTTCCTTCCAATTGTTAACAATTAAAATTTAACATTAGCACTCGAAAATGTATAGTGCTATTAGTAATACTACTAAGTCATATTGCAAAATGTGATAACATCGTTTGTTTATTTTGTTGATGTGTTGCGTGCTCACAACTTGTTGTCATGTTTATGTCGTTAGGAATCGTTTGTTCATGATGCGTTTCTGACTGTTAGCGTGACATCACTCATCATGATAACTTAAAAAGGTGCAACAATGATAATACAGCCAAAAATACGAGGTTTCATTTGTACAACAGCACATCCGGTAGGATGTGAGAAAAGTGTAGCGGAGCAAATTGCAACCGTGTGCGCGAAAGATACGATCAGAGGACCCAAGCGTGTGTTGATCATTGGCGCATCGACTGGGTATGGTTTAGCAAGCCGCATTGTTGCAACGTTTGGATGTCATGCAAAAACAATCGGTGTGTTTTTTGAGAGACCAGCTGATGATACACGAACGGCGTCTACGGGTTGGTATCAAACCGCTGCTTTTGAAAAGCAGGCCCATTCTGCGGGATATTATGCAAAAAGCATCAATGGCGATGCATTTTCTCAAAATATCAAAGAAAAAACAGCTGCACTGATTAAACATGATTTACAGCAAGTTGACTTGGTTATTTACAGCATTGCATCGCCTCGGCGTATCGACCCTGTGACGGGCGCAGTCTATCATTCTGCTTTAAAGCCAATTGGTGCGACCTATGTTGGTAAAACAGTTGATGCGTTTCGAGGTATCGTGAAAGAAGTAACGATTGAACCTGCAACAGATGATGAGATTGATCAAACGATTCGCGTCATGGGGGGTGAGGATTGGACGCTTTGGATTGATTATTTGGATCGTGAGCACTTGCTTGCCTCGGGTGTTAAAACAGTTGCCTACTCCTATGTGGGACCTGAGCTGACGCATGCTATTTATAAGAATGGTACGATTGGAAAAGCGAAAGATCATTTGAAGGTGACTGCACAATCGCTTAATCAAAGATTGCAAACGTTACAGGGCGAAGCGGTGGTTGTAGTCAATAAAGCATTAGTGACGCAAGCAAGCGCTGCTATTCCTGTGGTGCCACTCTATATTGCACTCTTATTTAAAATTATGAAAGAAACGGGAACGCATGAAGATTGCTTGCTGCAAATGTACCGGCTATTCCACGACTATCTGTACGCAACCCATCCTGCTTCTCGTGATCAAGAGGGATACATTCGCATTGACGATTTAGAGTTACAAGCAAGCGTCCAACAGAAAATTGCTACACTATGGCCATTGATTACAAGCGAGAATGTGCATACCGTAACGGATCTCGAGGGGTATTGCGATGATTTTTATCGCTTATTTGGATTTAATATAAAAGATGTAGACTATGCAGCAGAGGTAGACTTCGATAGGACGATTGATTCACTGTCAGGCTAACCCGGATATAGCACCTGCGTACGTGAAAATGTTTTGAAGGTTAGCTCATTGTCAACAGACCCTAATGTCGCAGAGTGGTTGGGTTGAGTGGGTTTTGCGGTATGTTTTGCAATAGGACATCTGGACGCACAAGATCTCTCAGTGTGGTTTCGATGCGTTGTTTTAATGCCACATCTCCAATATGATAACTGGTTTTATATAGGTCAGTCACTGCATCGGTCAGGCGTTCCTTCCAGTTGGCTGGCTTGACATCCACAGCCTGTAATAAATCAATGATCGTTGTGAGTGCGTTAATCTTATGTTGCTTTTCTTTTTCGCGAGCTTCACGATCTAACGTAGTGTCATGCTTTGCTTTGAAAAACATCGAAGCGGACCATATTTTGTTTATTTTTTTTTGCGCGGGATTTTCTTCTTTTGTGAGTGTATTTAACATGTCCGTTACTCTTTTGATGTGATTTAACATGGTTATCTCGTAAGAAAATCCAAAACTCGTACCGAGTGGGTCGGCTTGTTTTTTATTTTCAGGAATGTTTGTAATCGTTTGGATTGTGCTGGCTATTTCTGGGTAGGCGTGCGCAGTATTTTTCATAAAAGTACTTAATTCTTTTTTGACCCTATGTTCTTCATCAGGCGTTTCTATTTCTTTCATGCCACAATTTTGTTTGATGAATGTTTTAATGATATCTTTAGCAAGTGATGTACCCCTGAATGCAGTTTGTGTTTTTTGACATTCGGCAACTGCAAACATCATTGCAAATCCTTCCTTATTTTCATCGGCTACGCTGTTTGAGAGAGCGGCGAGGAGAGTTCCTCGTTTGCTTCGGTTTTCATCTGATGAATAGGCGTATAATTCATTCAATAACGCAACAGTCTCTTTGGTAAGATTGCCATCGCCTTTCAAAAAGGCTTCACATTGAGGCCAGCGAGGAGACTGACTTTTCTGCTGTCGAATATCCTCAATGATTGCATCATCCACGGGCGTAGTGAGCCTGATTGTGCTATGTTCACGAGTATTTTGCATCGTTGCTTCCACCTAAATGGCCAGACGATTATATTGCCGTTCTTTTTAGTATAGTGCATGGGCGAGATAATGATGAGCTTCATGCCTTTGCTATACTGATAATATATAGCATCACAAGGGGGTGGGTTTGCATGTCGGCTATTTTGCAATCTGCAGAGGAATTAGCGATTAGAATCGAGCGACACGAGGAAATTGATATTGGGATGGGTCCTCTGACTGTCGATGTGAAGACAGGCGTGATATTGAGACGCGAGGTGTCGCATGCTCGTGTTCATGAAATGTTTTCTGAAGTTGTTGAAAATACGCTGATCCCACTTGTACAGGCTGCCGTGAGTTTAATCGCCAAACGCGAATTGTTAGGTTATCTCGCAGAGAATGGCTTGTTTAAAGCGACACTCAGTGACATTCAAACGTTTGATATTGAGAGTGTAGACAAGCACTTACAGAGACTGATGCGGCAAAATGCATCTTCGTCTAATCCATTTAAGCTATTTTCTGAACCAGCGCGAGACCGTGCGACATTAACACCCATCCAAAAGCATCTCTTGGATGTATTGAAAGAAGCGGGGGGTGTGCAGGTGATTACCAATACGCATGTTGTGGAAGTGATTAAAGAAACGGTGCAGAGTCGAACGATATTGCGTCACAGCGTTCATCATCATAAATAACTGACTCATGTGACGCATCGTCATCCAGAGGCTTTTTGCGCCTCTGGATGACAGTGCGTAAACAGTTATCAGAGGCTATCTTGCCCCAATATTACCGAAAGCATTGCGATATTCTGAATAGCTGATGCAAGTATTATAACGCCATCCTGCATCGCTTGAATCACAGCTGGCAGGGTATGTCATGCAAGGGTCTCGTCTTGTTTGATAGCAGCCACCATCTTTCCAAGGACTATCGCAGGCTGCGGCAACTGTGCTGAGTGAGATGCCTAGCAATATTAACACAACTATTAAAGATGTCTTCACTTGAACCTCCTCTTTTTTTACCCATGTTTTGTGTCAATAGAACGTGAGCCTGTTTCATCAGCATGCAGTGCGCGTAGACATTGCAGTATTTCATCTAAACAGTTAGCGTGACCATTGCTGCCTCGCATATTTTCCTCTTCTGCTACAGATAACTCGCATTCGTCATATTCCCAGCTTTTTAAGATATCTATTTTCTCTTCTCGAGTGAGACTTGCTTCATGCAGTACATCGGCAGGATGCGCAAATATCTGTGCAGGATCAATTTTAGCTTTGGCGACATTAATCATGTGTGCATTTCCTTTGACAACACGATGCGACATACCTTTATTTTAGCACAAGAATGTATGCGCGATGGTTGCAATTGACACACCAGGTTGATAGCCTGTAAGGACACCCCCATTTCATTGAATAGACAAAGTAATTTAATAAATGAAAAAACCGCACTCATTAGACTATCGCGCACTGCGACCTGTGCTTAAGGCTGGCACGCTGGCGTTTAAGACGACCAACGATTTAAAAAGGCTCAACCACTGTATTGGACAGGAACGTGCTTTGCAGGCATTGCGGTTTGGCTTAGAAACGAAGCATCAAGGGTATCACCTCTATGCAATGGGTTCTTCTGATTTGGGAAAACATGAGTTGGTACGTGAATGGGTTGCAGCCTATGCTAAACAAAGGCCTACGCCAAATGACTGGTGTTATATCCATAATTTCGATAATCCCAGCAAGCCCACAGCACTTGCACTGCCACCGGGTATGGGACACCTCTTACAACAAGACATGAAGACATTTGTGGATGAAATGAGTACCAGCGCGCAATCTATTTTTGAAAGCAAGCAATTTCGCGCTGAGATGAAAAAGATCGCACATTTTAGTAATAAAAAATTTAAGCTTGAAAGTAACGCGAGCTCTCCTTCTGTTAAAATTAAAGAGCTTTCTAGAGAGAAATTTTTAAAAGAAAAAAGATTGCGATTCAAGTTGATTAAGGCTGTTATTTCACCTCCCATTACTGTTTTAAAACGTAAATATAAAAAATATTTACCTATTACAAAATATTTAACGGCAACTTATAAAGATATTTTGGAGCACGTTGATGATTTAATGCATTTAGATGAGAATACAAATGCATTATTGTTTTCGCCAGAACAAATGACACTGGCTAAATATGGTGTCAATTTAATGGTTGATAACAAAGACCTAAAAGGTGCGCCGGTTATTTTTGAGCCCGTACCGCACTATTCAAATTTAATTTGTCGTATTGAATATATCCAACAACAGGGTAATCTTGTAACGCATTTTACGTTAATCAAACCAGGCGCTTTGCATTTAGCAAATGGAGGATATCTAATTGTCGATATACGCAAATTAAAAAAACAGCCTGAATTATGGGAGATTTTTAAGAGCACGCTTTATGCTCAGAATATTAAGATTGAGCCAATCGAACGCGCTGTGCATACCGCTAAATTGATTTCGATTTCACCGATGCCCATTCCGCTACAAATCAAGATTATTCTGCTTGGCGATCGTAATACTTATTATGATTTATGCCAAGAAGATACTGATTTTACAAAATTATTCAAAGTGATCGTTGATTTTGACGAAGATGTGGATCGTAACGAAAAAAATATAAAATTATACGCTCAATTAATTGGCACGCTTGTGAAGCGGGAAAAATTGCTACCCTTTCACGCAGATGCTGTCGCAGCCATTATTGATTTTTGTAGTCGCTTATCAGAAGACATTGAAAAATTATCCACACATCTGCGCGCTATTGAGGATTTAATCATCGAGTCCAACTATTGGGCTGCTATGCGACATGTTAAAATTGTGCGTGCAAGCGATGTGGAAACCGCCATTCATGCAAAAGCATATCGCACTGATAGAACGAGAGAGCTTTATTATGAAGATATCAAACGTAATTTTATCATCATTCACACGCGTGGCGAATCGATTGGACAGGTGAATTGTTTGTCTGTGCGAAAAGTAGGTTACTTTTCTTATGGACATCCGACGCGTGTCACGGCTCGTATTCGAAAAGGAAAGGGTCGTATTATTGATATTCAGCGCGAAATCAAGATGGCAGGCCCACAACATACCAAAGCAGGCTTAATCATTGCAAATTTTTTAGCAAGTCGTTTCAGTTCAGACCAATTATTCTCATTGTCTGCGAGTCTTTCATTTGAGCAAGTATATGGCTATACGGATGGCGATAGCGCTTCGGTGGGTGAATGTTGTGCATTGTTATCTGCAATTGCCAATATCCCTATTCGACAATCATTTGCTGTAACAGGCTCTATTGATCAGTATGGTGAAGCGCAAGCTGTTGGGGGTGTCAATGAAAAGATAGAAGGGTTTTTTGATGTTTGTACGATGCAAGGGTTGACTGGACACCAGGGCGTGTTAATTCCGGCCGTTAATCGGAAAAATTTGATGTTAAAAGATAGTGTTGTAGAAGCCGCTAAACAAAAGAAATTTACTATTTATTTAATTGATACCATTGATGATGCGATGACTTTGCTAACAGGACTACCTGTTGGCAAACGACAAAAGAATGGTGAATTTACCAAAGACTCGCTTTATTATATTATCGAGAAAAAATTGAGAGGCTTTGCGCGCTAATCGTTAATTTTCTCAATGTACTACAGGGACGCTGCGTCTTACGTTAGCAATAATTGTATGACGACAGTTATGATTATGAACGAAAAAATGAGTGATGCTATGTTAAAATCTTACCTACGTATTTTATCAGTTGTCAGTATATCTATCGTGGTGTTTAATTTTCCAATGGTTAGCGAGGCAGGTTGTGGACTGCAACTTAATCGTGAGATTCAAAAAATCGTCGATGATGATCGCGCATTCTATCATATACCTGCAGTGCAGGTTAGCGTGTTTTGTCCAGGTGATAGCGCTCCAAGAGATTTTGTGAGTGGAACGACGACAGTCCATGGTGAAGTCTTGCTGAGATCACCTCATATTTTTCAGATTGGCAGTGAAACCAAGTCTTTTATTGCAACTATTTTATTGCAGTTAGAGGGAGAGAATCAAATATCACTTGATGACCCATTGCAAAAATGGTTGCCTACTATTCGTCCTGACTGGAGACAAGTGAGCATTAGGCAATTATTGAATCATACTAGCGGCATTTATAATTATACGGATGCAATCGAAGAAAATTATTATGCAACAGGCTATTTAGATACAGACAAACAGTGGACTGCTGAAGCACTGTTGCATTTGGTAGATGAGATGCCCGCTTATTTTGAGCCAGGGACAGGCTGGCATTATTCTAATACAAATTATGTGCTAGCAGGGATGGTGATTGAACAAGTAACGCATCAGTCACTTCATGATGTCATTGATATTCGCTTAGTGAAACCTCTCCATTTAAAGCATACAGATTATATCATTGATCGTTACTCTGAAGAGCGATTGCAGCACATGGCGCATGGGTACTCGGATCGGGGATATTTCCCAGATGAACCAAAAGATGTGACAAACTATACGAATTCATGGTCAAATGCTGCGGGCGCGATGAATTCAACTTCGCATGATATTGCGATTTGGTTCCGTCATTTAGTGCGAGGGGATCTATTAGCGCCAGCACAAATGAATGAATTTAATTCATTTGTCGATCTTTATAATGGACAAGCATTGCCTTCCGATGCAGGAGAATCCGGTTACGGGTTTGGGATTTTTCGAGACGATGATCTGTTTGATGAGCGAGCATTTTGGCATTTAGGTGGTACCTTAGGATAT
>MGYE01000080.1:4949-5145 GCA_001801625.1 Gammaproteobacteria bacterium RIFCSPHIGHO2_12_FULL_42_10 | reverse complement strand
ACACTTGATTCCATAAATGTGAAATTGCGCCTGAAATCATTCAGGTTTGGCAATTGTCATATCAGCTCATCAAACCCTCGCCTCACTGCTATCTTTCTGATTGAGTGATGATAAATAATGCAGTATTATGCCGCCTTGCTATCAATATCAAAAAATTCTAAAAAGGCATGAATATGAAATTATCATCACAACTTAT
>MGYE01000080.1:1233-4892 GCA_001801625.1 Gammaproteobacteria bacterium RIFCSPHIGHO2_12_FULL_42_10 | reverse complement strand
GTACACAACCTTATCGTTGGCACACATCATGGTAATGAATACGGCGCGACGGAAGTGGGACTGGCAGTGGCAGCGGCGCTCGCTGATAATCCTATTGCAGACCAGACTGTGTATGTTGTACCAGTGTTGAATATTGCGGGCTACAACAATAAAAATCGCGGCGAAAGAGACAAGAAAGGTCATTCCAATGATCCCAATCGTGACTACCCGGGGCCGTGTGGAACAGAAGGTCCGCATCATCTGAAATCCACTGCGTCCATTTCCAAATTTATTGAGCGCGAAAATATTGTCGTTTCCGCAACGCTGCATACTTACAATCCGGCGGTAGTTTATCCGTGGGGATTTGGGACGTATGATCACAGCACCGCTTATGATGATGTATACAAATCCATCGTAAAAGCAGCCACGGAAGTCAGTCACTACGAAACTGGTAATTCAGCAGAAGTCATTTATCCGGCGAAAGGTACGTATGAAGATTACGCTTTCTGGCGTTACGGTGTGTGGTCGATTTTATTTGAGCTTGGTACTAGCCATTATCCTTCACAGAAAGATATC
Source organism: Gammaproteobacteria bacterium RIFCSPHIGHO2_12_FULL_42_10 (assembly GCA_001801625.1). Lineage (GTDB taxonomy): Bacteria > Pseudomonadota > Gammaproteobacteria > DSM-16500 > DSM-16500 > Aquicella. The sequence continues at coordinate 4,337 of MGYE01000080.1, read as the reverse complement.
GATAAGATGATTCAGCTTAATGTACCGGGGATTCGTAAAATGTTGGAAGATGCGCCGAAGGTACGTGCTGAGAATCATGAATTTACCGGAAATTGTAGTTCTCGTGGGTTGATGAGTGAGAAGTTTGATAAGCATGATGAGTAATTGATGCTGCAGCTGTGAATGTTGGGTTTCGCAGTGAAACCCAACATTTCTCTCTTAACAATGCCCGTGCTTCTTATATTCATCTTCCGAACAAAACGTAATAACACTACTCCCCACACTGTCATGCGCCCAGCTATAGGCAATGCCATACTCATAAGGATGCTGTGAGAAGTCCTGTGATTTTTTTCATTGTTAGTCCTCTTTGGTTTGATGTCATGCATCATAGCAAGTAGGGTTTTGAATGATAATAAGATTGATATTATCGCTGTGATAGATAAAAACTATGATCCATTATCAAAATCTCATGCCAGTTCATCATAAAATTGAATCTTGCGTTTAGTTTTTTTCGCGTCATACATGGCTTCATCTGCCTTGGCCAGCAAATCATCCAGCTGCTTGGCATCATCAGGATAAAAGCTGATGCCGATACTGATCGCAATATTAACTTTATGACCATCCACTTCAAATGGTTTTTCAATATTTTCGACAATGCGCTCTGCCAGCTTTTTTACTGTGGCTTTATCGTTGTCACCGTGCAAAACTGCAGTGAACTCATCACCGCCGACGCGGGCAACAGTATCACCGGCGCGTATAAGAGATGACAGACGCTGGCCAACTATTTTCAATAAATGGTCGCCAACCAAATGCCCGTAAGTGTCATTCACCTGTTTGAAATGATCGAGATCCATAAATAAAATGGTGTGCTTTGAATTCGGATTGAGTTTGGCATTATCAAGCGCGTGACTGACGCGGTCGTGATATAAAGAACGATTCGGTAATCCTGTCAGCGGGTCATAAAACGCCAGCGTCAAATTACGTAAATCTTCCAGCTTGAAACTGGTGATATCAGAACTAATGGCAATATAATTACAGACGTACTCATCGATGTTAATTAAAGTAGAGATAGTAATAAATTCCGGAAAAATTTCGCCGGTTTTTTTGCGGTTCCAGATTTCACCTTCCCAGTAGCCTTTTTCATTAATGCTCTTCCACATCTCTTCATAAAATTTTTTATCGTGGCGCCCAGAATGTAAAATGCCAGGATTGTTTCCCAGCATTTCTGCTGCAGAATAGCCGGTAATACGTGAAAACGCAGGATTGGTGTAAACAACTTTAGATTCGCAATTGGTAATCATGATACCGTTCTGAATATGCTCGAAGACATTATTACGGTGATTAACGTTTATCGATAAATGAATAAACGCATGTGAACTGATTTTTTGTGTCATCTTCCGTCATCCTTGTTTTCATTCATAATATAACCATGAGAAATATATAACAATGATTTTCGAGATACTAACATTAGCGATTACGCATACGATGATTTGCATCTGCCTCAGCTCTCTCGGCGGGCTTTGCATGCGAAATTATTATTACATTCGACACGTATTACACGAAGACCGATCTTCATCTAATTCATGCAACAACATCCCTGCCAGCGTACCAACAACTGCGGAGCCTGCCGTAACAAAAAGAATGCATGCCAAATCTGCAAGCATTTCTGGTGGTGTATCGGTGATGACATGCCGCAGCGCCACCAGTGAAATACTTCCCAGTAACCCAATTTTTGCGAAATTGGCACTCATTTCAAAATTTCCTTGCTTGTCTCTTGCAAACATTTTATCCCCTTAGATGCTAAATAATGTGCCGCGCATTCTACATCTGCCTGGAAAAGGATTCTAATCAATTTTCACTGGCACTATTGATTGCCAGCTTGCATCAATCTATACTTCGCGAAACTGTACAACGTATAGTTGTAGGTTGGGTTGAGCGCCAGCGAAACCCAACCTACGCAAAATTCACTAACAGGAATATTTATCATGAAATTATCAACTGCATTAGGCGTCATCGTCCTTGCCGCCACCGCATCAACCGCATCGCTTGCGCTTTCCGGATCGAAATCTTTCAGCAAAACGCTTGCGCCCGGCGTATCTTTTAAAGCGCCGACAGCGGATCTTTATGTTGACGTTAAATACACATTATTTTGCGACATTAAAAACACCAAGCCGCAAGTTACTGAGAAAAGTGCACTGCAAATTTCCACTGACAAGAATTTAGATTTCACCATTAATGGCGTTACCATCAGCCCTACAAGTCGCGCTATTGTTGAAACCAAGGACAAAGGAACAACTGTCGTTCTGAGATATATCAACAAGCTTACTACTGTTGAATTCCGCAGTATCGACTTTAGCAATGACATCACTGTCAGCTGCCATGCTGATGCTGTGACTGGCTAAGGATTGAGGATCATCCGACTGTGACCGTATGTTGGGTTGAGCGGAACGCGAAACCCAACCTACAAAAGCAGCAAAGAATCGACAAGAATCATGATCCCTATCAAATTAAAAAAGACATCTTTAGCGACGATAGAAACCATCATTTCCATGTCGCCCGCAGATCCTGGTGCGGAAGATGAGAGGGATGGCAATATTGAAAAAGCAGTTGAAGAACGCGTTACCGCCTACTTGCTGTCATTCAATAGTAATAAAGTTGAACTCTCGGAATTTCTATTCAGCCTGGATAAACAAGAAATTACTGAGATATTGGCGTTATATTACTTTTTTTCCAAATTAACCTACGACACTGCCATTGTTTCCGACGAAGAACTTCACACCTTCTGGGAATTATGTTGCACAAACGCAGAACAAGATATTGCGCGCATTGGCTTCGAAAATATGATTGAATACTTGCAAGAAAGACGTAATTTATCTACTATTCTCGCCACCGCCACTATCAACTTAGAATAATAATGAGCAAGTCATGTTAGCCCAGCTAGCTGCAGGATTTTCGATCAATCTTCCACTCATTGCTATTTTTTATTATCTTAAATATCATCGGCAAATCAACGATAAAAAAATCGCTTAGCCTGAGGAGAATTTTTATGAAAATTATGGTTTCACAGCTGGACGCATGTATTAAGGATTATGACCGTTTAAAGGGCGACCTTCGCAAAAAATATC
>MGYE01000080.1:1063-1205 GCA_001801625.1 Gammaproteobacteria bacterium RIFCSPHIGHO2_12_FULL_42_10 | reverse complement strand
CAACTGTTACGCATCGTCATCGAGGCAAACACCAATCCCGGCAGTGAGTCACACAAGATTTTTGATGGCTTAAAAAATTCGTTTGATGCAAAGATACTGGACAGCATGACGGTGTTACATGAGCATGATCGCACTGAACATA
>MGYE01000080.1:0-1053 GCA_001801625.1 Gammaproteobacteria bacterium RIFCSPHIGHO2_12_FULL_42_10 | reverse complement strand
TCCAAACTATGAGAAACTCCTGAAAGCACAAACAGAATCAAAAGATATAGTGCATCTTGCTGAAATTACCGTCGCATTGATTAAACTCGAACGTGTACGGGTGTTTAGCGAACAGCGTGTCAAATTACGCACCAATGTGGAAGCGCATGCAGCACCTATCGCGCTCGTGAATGCTCTTGATATGGTCGCACAACCCGACCATAAAGAATTTTACTCAGAAGAAACTATACAAAAAGTGCTGAGCGCTCACGACCCGTATAAAACAGCTGAAGAAATTACCAAGCCTGAAATGGGGCAAGGCTATACGAGTGGAGTAGCTGCTGGTTTATCCAGTATTTATAATCGCGGCATAGCAATGATATGGAGCCCGGCACCTAATGCTCCGCAGAAATCGACGTCGGGTACCGCACCGGCTGCGACGGATGTTGGTGATACGAGTGGGTTAAAGATGTAAACATTTGTCATCGCGAATGACAGATGACAGAGATCTCAGAGGGGTGGCGCGGGGTTATCGTTTTCACGCGCGGAGCCTGCGAGCACGTGAAAATGATCACCCCGTGACAGGACCCCGAGGCACTCACCTACGCACTGCGAGCTTAAGTATGACATCAGACCGTTAATTTCTTTTCAAGACAATCAAACAAAACCCCAGTCACCGAAACATCCGCACCAGCCTCAATCTCACGAATACAAGTCGGACTAGTAATATTAATCTCAGTGAGATAATCACCAATCACATCCAGCCCCGCAAAGTAAATGCCGCGTTCGCGTAATACTGGCCCCACCTGCGCAGCAATAAATTGATCGCGCGGTGATAACGGCTGAACGCTGCCTTTCGCACCAACGGCAAGGTTGCCACGCCAGTCGGAACCTTGCGGAATGCGTGCAACTAAATAAGGAATCGCCTCGCCATCCACCATTAAAATACGTTTATCACCCAACGAGATTTCCGGAATAAACTTTTGCACCATCATTTGCGCGGTGCCGCGTTTCGTTAACACTTCATAAATGACATTAGCATTGACGTCATCTTTGCGGACACGAAAAATCGAT
>MGYE01000079.1:16841-17884 GCA_001801625.1 Gammaproteobacteria bacterium RIFCSPHIGHO2_12_FULL_42_10 | reverse complement strand
CAATTCGTATACTCTACGGAGGCAGCATGAAGGGGGAGAACGCCCGCTCTTTATTGAGCATGCCCAATATCGACGGCGGCCTAATCGGCGGCGCCTCCCTAGAAGCCGACCAATTTTTACGTATTTGTGAGAGCGTTTAGCGAGACAAACCAATGTACCAATTTACTTTATTGATTCACATGCTTGCTAGTTTTTGTATTGTTGCATTAGTATTGCTGCAACAGGGAAAAGGGGCAACAATGGGGGCGGCTTTTGGTAGCGGGGCTTCGCAGACGGTTTTTGGTAGCCGCGGGTCGGGGTCATTTTTATTTCGACTGACGCTGTTATTTGCGGTGGTTTTTTTTGCAACTAGCATTGCTTTAAATTATTTAAGTGCACACGCTTATCATGCACAACAAATGGTTACTTTACCGCTAACCTCGCACAATAGTTAAACAACAGCCGATGTGGTGGAATTGGTAGACACGCTACTTTGAGGTGGTAGTGGCGCAAGCTGTCCCGGTTCGAGTCCGGGCATCGGCAATAATGATAAATGAAAGAGGTCTGACATTGCTTTCAAATTATTTACCCATCTTGATTTTTATGATCATTGGTCTTGGAGCAGGTCTTGTTGCGCCTGCGCTTGGATATCTATTGGGGCCAAGAAAACCCTATCCTGAGAAATTATCAACTTATGAGTGTGGCTTTGAAGCCTTTAACGATGCACGGGCACCCTTTGATGTTCGTTTTTATCTAGTCGCTATTCTTTTTATTATTTTTGATTTGGAAACGGCTTTTTTAGTGCCTTGGGCGGTTGTTTTCCGTAAATTAGGCGGCGCGGGTATTGCAGTAATGGGGATTTTCTTGGCTCTTTTGACGATCGGGTTTATTTATGAGTGGAGAAAGGGAGCGCTTGAATGGGAATAGCTGATAAATTGAAGTCTGGTTTTTATGTGACTTCACTTGAGAATGTTTTTAATTGGGCGCGCGCGGGTTCGCTTTGGCCTATGACATTTGGATTAGCCTGTTGTGCAGTTGAGATGATGCATTGCGCTGCTTCACGT
>MGYE01000079.1:12879-16819 GCA_001801625.1 Gammaproteobacteria bacterium RIFCSPHIGHO2_12_FULL_42_10 | reverse complement strand
TGGTGTTTCGTCCGAGTCCCAGACAATCCGATCTCATGATTGTTGCGGGAACATTATGTAATAAGATGGCACCTGCTTTACGAAAAGTTTACGATCAAATGGCAGAACCACGTTGGGTGATTTCGATGGGTTCTTGCGCGAATGGCGGTGGTTACTACCATTATTCTTATTCAGTTGTTAGGGGTTGTGATCGCATTGTACCGGTTGATGTGTATGTCCCGGGCTGCCCACCGACCGCGGAAGCATTGATGTATGGCATTATTCAATTACAAAACAAAATACGCCAGACGAAGAAGATTGTGGTGGAGTAATACAGTAGAAGTGAAAATTTAAATGACAACAATGATCACGCTTCAAAAGCAAGTAACCGAACGCTTTGGTGCGTGGATTGATGGTACGCATATTGCGTTTGATGAATTAACGGTTGAGGTGAAAGCAGCGTATCTACGTGAGCTATGTTTAAGTTTGCGCGATGAAGATGTCTTCGATTTTAAATTATTAGTCGATGTGTGCGGTGTTGATTATTTACATTATGGTTTAGATGATTGGGAAACAGCCTCTGCAACAGACAGTGGTTTTGGACGAGGTACATTAGCTGTTGCTGAACGCAAATTGGCAGCGCGTGTTAGTCGTTATGCCGTTGTTTATCATTTGTTATCTCTCACGCATCATCATCGGATTCGTTTGCGTGTGAATATACCAGAAGATGGCGCGCTCATGGTTGATTCTGTAATAAACATTTGGCCTGCTGCGGATTGGTTTGAGCGAGAAACCTTCGATTTATTTGGCATACTTTTCAAAGGACATCCAGATTTAAGACGCATTTTAACGGATTATGGTTTCCATGGGCACCCATTTAGAAAAGATTTTCCACTCATTGGTGAGGTAGAGGCGCGTTATGACGCTACTTTAAAACGCGTTATTTATGAGCCGGTGAGCATTTCGATGCGTGTATTGGAACCAAAAGTGATTCGCCACGATAATCGCTATTTAAAAGGGCCAGAAGATGCATCATGAAGAAGCAAGTATTGCGCAACATACCGCCGCCACGCAGTGCTTAAGCGCAGATCGTCCACCTCAAATTAAAAATTATGTTTTTAACTTTGGTCCGCAACATCCCGCTGCGCATGGTGTCTTGCGACTCATTTTAGAAATTGATGGTGAAACCGTGGTGCGTGCAGATCCGCATATTGGGCTGTTACATCGCGCTACAGAAAAACTTGCAGAATATAAGCCGTTTAACCATTCTATCGGATATATGGATCGTCTTGATTATGTTTCGATGATGTGTAATGAACATGCCTATGTTTTGGCAATTGAAAAATTACTCAGCATCAAGCCACCTGTTCGTGCGCAATATATTCGCGTGATGTTTGATGAGATGACACGTATTTTAAATCATCTGTTGTGGCTTGCTTCGCACAGTTTAGACAATGGCGGTATGGCTGTCTTTTTATATTGCTTTCGTGAGCGTGAAGATTTACTAGATTGTTATGAGGCCGTTTCTGGCGCTAGAATGCATGCCACATATTATCGTCCAGGTGGTGTGTATCGCGATTTGCCGGATCATATGCCGCAATTTCAACCTTCTAAATGGCATAATCAAAAAGAAGTGAATGCGTTGAATGAAAACCGCAAAGGTTCTCTGTTGGATTTTATCTGGGATTTCACTGAACGTTTTCCGCGTTACATCGATGAATATGAAGCACTGCTAACGGATAACCGTATTTGGAAACAACGCACTGTGAATATTGGTGTGGTTTCTCCAGAGCGCGCGATTGCACTTGGATTGACAGGCCCTATGTTGCGTGGTTCGGGTGTCGCCTGGGATTTGCGTAAAACAGCACCTTATGAAGTTTATGATCAACTCGATTTTGCCGTGCCTGTTGGAAAAAATGGTGATTGTTATGATCGATATTTGGTACGTATTGCTGAGATGCGCGAATCGAATCATTTAATTCGTCAGTGTGTTGAATGGCTGAGAAAAAATCCTGGCCCTGTGATGATTGATAATTATAAAATTGCCCCGCCTCCAAGAGAAACAATGAAAGTGAGTATGGAAGCGATGATTCATCATTTTAAAAATATGACGGAAGGATACAATGTGCCTCCAGGCGAAGTGTATGCAGCCGTTGAGCATCCTAAAGGCGAATTTGGCATTTATTTAATTTCAGATGGCGCCAATAAACCTTATCGACTCAAAATTAGAGCGGCGGGTTTTCCGCATTTAGCGGCACTAGGTGAGCTTATTAAAGGCCATATGATTGCAGACGTGGTTTCAGTGCTTTCTAGTTTAGATATTGTATTTGGTGAGATTGATCGATGATTGATAGCCAATCTATTTTGTCAGAAGCAGCACAGTCGCATATCGATCAATGGTTGTTGCGTTATCCATTGGAGCAAAAGCGATCGGGTGTTTTTGAAGCATTACGCGTGGCGCAAGAAGAAAATGGTGGTTATTTAACAGAAGATCTGATGAATGCCATCGCAGATTATTTATCGATTCCGCGTATTGCTGTTTATGAAGTTGCAACATTTTACTCGATGTACCATCTAGCGCCTGTGGGCAAACAGGTGATTGAGGTTTGTACGAATATTTCTTGTGCATTGCGCGGTTCTGATGACATTGCTCAGCATCTTGAAAAGAAATTAGGTATTCAGTGTGGCGAAACAACGCCAGATGGTCGTTTTACATTAAAATTTGTTGAATGTTTGGGTGCGTGTGTAAAGGCGCCTGTGTGCCAGCTTGGTAAGCAATATCATGAAAATTTGACTGTTGAAAAAATAGATAAAATTTTGGATGGGGATTTGTCGACTGCATGCCAACATGGGTCTGTTGCGGGTTACGAAGGGGATGGCAGTTGGGAGGGTGATGTAGGGGCGAAACATGGGCTTGTTTCTTTTCGTACGCTGCATCTTAAAGAGCCTTGGACGCTGAAAACTTACTTGAGTGCGGGTGGTTACCAACAGTGGAAGAAGATTTTGCAAGAGAAAACACCTCGCGAAAAGATTGTTGAAGCAATTAAATTATCTGCCTTGCGTGGTCGTGGTGGTGCGGGATTTCCGACGGGATTGAAGTGGAGTTTTATAAAAGCAGACGCCCCCGGTCAGAAGTATGTGCTTTGCAATTCTGATGAAGGTGAGCCAGGTACTTGCAAGGATCGTGATATTTTGCTTTATAATCCTCATCAACTGATTGAAGGCATGGCAATTGGCGGTTATGTGATGGGTGCAACCGTTGGATATAACTATATTCGTGGCGAATATTGGGAAGCCTTTGAACGTTTTGAAAGTGCATTAGAAGAAGCAAGACAGGCGGGACTCATCGGTAAAGATATTTTAGGTTCAGGTATTGATTTTGAATTGCATTCTCATCTGGGTGCAGGCGCTTATATTTGTGGTGAAGAAACAGCAATGATGGAAGCTTTGGAAGGTAAGCGCGGTTATCCACGATTTAAACCGCCATTTCCTGCTAGTCGAGGACTGTATGGGAAGCCCACGACGATTAACAACACTGAAACGTTTGCTTCTATTCCCGTGATTCTTGAAAAAGGTGGAGAATGGTTTTTAAATTTAGGGAAGCCTAATAATGGCGGATATCGCATTTTTTCAGTCTCAGGCCATGTTAACAATCCAGGTAATTTCGAAGTACCTTTGGGTATTCCATTTAAAGAATTATTGGCGAAGGCAGGAGGTGTACGCAAGGGCCATCAATTAAAGGCGGTGATTCCAGGTGGTTCTTCGATGCCAATTTTACCTGCAGAAATCATGATGTCGCTTGACATGGATTTTGATTCATTGCAAAAAGTTGGTTCTGGATTGGGATCAGGTGCGGTCATCGTTTTAGATGAGACGACCTGTATTGTAAAATTGCTAGCACGCATCTCTGCTTTCTATATGCATGAATCGTGCGGACAGTGTACGCCTTGTCGCGAAGGGA
>MGYE01000079.1:12515-12831 GCA_001801625.1 Gammaproteobacteria bacterium RIFCSPHIGHO2_12_FULL_42_10 | reverse complement strand
CGCTGGAAGATTTAGATACTTTAAAGCGCGCTGCCAAAAATATTGAAGGCCGTACGATTTGTGCATTTGGTGAAGCGGCGGCATGGCCTGTTGCTGGCTGCTTGAAATATTTTTATGATGAATTTGTGTATCATATCGAACATGGTCGGTGTTTGCCGGGAACGAAGTGAAGCAGCACTGTGGTTGCGTTACTGTTTGTAATGACGATCACTTTGCAATATTGAGTACAACATGACAACTGCAATAGAAATTGAAATTGATGGTAAGACGCATGCTGTTGAAGCAGGCCAGATGATTATTGAGGTCGCAGATCGTG
>MGYE01000079.1:3352-12505 GCA_001801625.1 Gammaproteobacteria bacterium RIFCSPHIGHO2_12_FULL_42_10 | reverse complement strand
GCAACACCTGTGATGGCAGGCATGAAGGTGTGGACGCAGTCTGTAAAAACAGTTGCCGATCAACGCGCTGTCATGGAATTTTTATTAATTAATCATCCGCTCGATTGCCCGATCTGTGATCAAGGTGGAGAATGTGAATTGCAAGATTTAGTGATGGGTTACGGCTCGTCGCATTCAGATTATCATGCAGCAAAACGTGCAGTGCTCGATGAAGATTTAGGACCACTCATTGCAACAGAGATGACGCGATGTATTTTGTGTACGCGCTGTGTTCGTTTTGGTAGCGAGATCGCAGGTGTGCGTGAATTAGGCGTTGTGAATCGTGGTGAGCATGCAGAAATCGCAACCTATGTTAAGCAGGTTGTGCAATCGCCTGTTTCTGGCAATATTATTGATCTTTGTCCAGTGGGTGCGTTGACTTCCAAACCTTTTCGTTTTAAGGCGCGTGCTTGGGAATTAGCACAGGCGCCGAGTATCGCGCCTCATGATTGTCTGGGTTCCAATATTAATGTACACACGCTGTACGGCAAAGCATTGCGTGTTGTTGCGCGCGAAAATCAACGTATCAATACAACATGGATTTCAGATCGCGATCGTTTTAGTTATACAAGCTTAGACCATACAGATCGCATCACCGCACCTAGAGTGCGAGTGAACGGTGTTTGGGAAACCGTGTCGTGGGAAAAAGCATTATTGGCTGCAAGTGTTGGATTGCGTGCGGTGATCGATGCACATGGCGCGGATCAATTCGGTGCGCTGGCGCATCCCAGCTCAACATTAGAAGAATTATATTTATTCCAGAGAATTGCGCGTGGTGTAGGTAGTCCGCATGTTGATTATCGCTTGCGTGAGATGGATGTGCGTGATCAAGCAGAAATGTCTTGTTATCTTGGATTTTCTACATCGTTACAAGAACTAGAACAAGCAGAAGCGATTCTTTTAATTGGGACTGATCTTACCAGAGAGCAACCTTTGCTTTCAGTTCGTTTACGCCAAGCTGTTCACAATCATTGCGCGATTTGTGTGATTAACCCAGTTGATTTTAATTTTAATTTTGATGTGGCTGAAAAAGCGATTGCAGCACCTCATCACTTATTGGATGTGCTATCTGAACTTGCCGAGGCCTTGACGTTGGGCCGAGATCACTTGATTGCGAATCGTTTACGTCGTTTATCGCGCGTTAGCATTATTTTAGGTGCGCTTGCAATGCATCATCCGCACGCTGCAGATATTCGAGATGTTGTAAAGAAGATCGCGCTTGCAACAGATGGGCGTGTAAATTTTATAACAGATGGCGCTAATACAGCGGGTGGCTTTATTGCAGGTGCATTACCTTATCGTGATGCCAGTGGTTTCACAGATTGTGTCGGTTTAAATGCATATGAAATGTTAAAGCATCCAAGGAAAGCTTATTTATTATTGAATGTTGAGCCGGAAGATTGTGCCAATGCTTTTCAGGCTGTAGAGGCATTAAAGCATGCCACTTGTGTGGTGGCATTATCAACTTATGAGCATCCTCTGTTGTTAGAGCATGCACATGTGATTTTACCCGTTGCGCCTTTTACAGAATCCTCAGGAACGTTTGTTAATGCATTTGGCGAATGGCAAAGTTTCGCAGGGGTTGCAAAAACATTTGAATCAGCTCGCCCAGCATGGAAAACATTACGCGTGCTAGGACAATTTTTACAGCTCGATCAGTTTTTATATGATAGCTCAGAAGCCATTTGCGCAGAGATCAAAGCGATTATTCCAAGCCAATGCCATGCTCGTTTAAGTGAACATGAACGATCTCACAATCACTTGCATGCACAAAAGAGGCATTTAAGTCGAGTGGGTGAGATCCCTTGTTATTCGATCGATGGGTTGCTACGACGCGCGGCTCCGTTGCAGAAAATGCAACAAGTGATCGCAGGTAGAGCGACATGGGCCGCCAGAATCCACCCAGCCACTGCAGAAAGATTAGGATTGGCGCAAGGGGATGTGATCAATGCGAAACAAGGCGTAGCGCATCTTAAGTTGCCTATTGAAATAGATGCGCGTATCGCAATTGATGCCATTTGGATTCCTGGTGGTGTGCGAGCAACCAATGAGCTGGGTGATTTAATGGGTGCAATTGAGGTTTAGATAAAATGTTCGATATATTGTTACCTATCGCATTCATAGTGGCAAAGATCGTTGCAATCTTGCTTGGCTTGGTTGTGTCGATTCTGTATCTCACTTATTTCGAACGTAAAGTGATTGCTTATATGCATGTTCGAGTTGGACCCAATCGTGTTGGCCCAGGCGGGTTGTTGCAGCCTGTTGCAGATATGTTGAAGCTTTTAAGTAAGGAAATTATTGTTCCAACTGCTTCAAATCGTTTTTTATTTATTGTGGCACCGATGATTAGTTTTGGTACCGCATTGCTGGGCTGGGCGGTCATTCCTTTTGATAATCATGTTGTGCTTGCGAATATTAATGCAGGCGTTCTCTATGTGCTTGCGATTTCATCGTTAGGTGTTTATGGCATTATGGTGGCGGGATGGGCATCGAATTCTAAATATGCTTTGTTTGGCGCATTGCGTGCAGCTGCACAATCTATCTCGTATGAAATCGCAATGGGGTTTGCCTTAGTAGGCGTGATGATGGCTGCTGGTTCGCTTAATTTAGAAACGATTGTGAATGCGCAGCGAGGTGGATTGTTACATTGGTATTGGCTGCCTTTATTGCCGTTATTTTTAGTTTATTGGATTTCAGGCGTTGCTGAAACAAATCGCTTGCCGTTTGATGTTGCAGAAGGTGAGTCTGAGATCGTCGCTGGGTTTCATGTCGAATATTCAGGAGTCGCTTTCGCTTTGTTTTTCTTTGCTGAATATGCCAACATGATTTTAATTTCAGCATTGGCAGCACTTTTCTTTTGGGGCGGCTGGCTTTCTCCGTTCCAAGGCATCCTTTATTTAGAAAACTGGTTCGCATTTGTACCTGGCTTTGTATGGTTTTTAATGAAGACTTGTTTTTCTTTGTATTGCTATTTGTGGCTTCGCGCCACGTTGCCACGGTATCGCTATGACCAAATTATGCGATTAGGTTGGAAAGTCTTTCTCCCGATCACGTTAATTTGGATTGCTGTCATCGCTGTTGCTGTGGAATGGCATGTTGGACCATGGTGGGTAAATGGTTGAACTCGCGCTCCCCTTCCTCCTATGTTTTTTATAGGAGGAAGGGGTTGGGGGAAGGAGGTTATATTGTATCTCTTCTCTGGGGGGGGGTTGTTATTATTATACCCTCCTCTCCCCAACCCTCTCCTCCCACAAAAAGCGCGGGAGGAGAGGGAGTGAGCTAATGAAAAGAGAGCTATATATGCTGAAGCGTGTTTCACATTACATTAAAACATTTTCCTTGTGGGATTTGTTGCGTGGTTTGAATGTAACCAATCGATACTTCTGGAAGAAGAAGTTTACCATTCAGTATCCTGACGAAAAAACACCCGTTTCGCCAAGATTTCGTGGATTGCACGCGTTACGACGCTATCCAAATGGAGAGGAGCGTTGCATCGCCTGTAAATTATGTGAAGCCGTGTGTCCTGCACTTGCAATCACGATAGATTCAGAACCCAGAGAAGATGGAACAAGACGCACAACACGATATGATATTGATTTATTTAAATGTATTTATTGTGGTTTATGTGAAGAAGCGTGCCCAGTTGATTCAATTGTTTTAACGAATCGTAGCGATTATCATTTTGAAACGCGTGGCGATAATATTATGACTAAACAAGCACTATTAGCGTTGGGTGATCAGTATGAAGCAGAGATTGCTAAAGATAGAGCAGAAGATGAGGTATACCGATGATTCTGCATCTTATTTTCTACGCATTTGCAACGATTGCCGTGTTTTCTGCATTAATGGTGATTACAGCTCGCCATCCAATACGTAGTGTGCTTTCACTTGTCGTGACTTTTTTTGCAATGGCGAGTATCTGGATGTTGCTGCATGCTGAATTTTTGTCGTTAATTTTACTGCTTGTTTATGTGGGTGCTGTGATGACACTGTTTTTATTCGTTGTCATGATGCTTGCTTCTGAGCGTGAAAAAGAGGTAGGTGGATTCGTTCGTTATTGGCCATTTTGCATTGTCAGTATGATTTTATTAATTGGCATCGTGACGCTTTCATTGGCGCCCGCTTATTTTGGGCTAACATCAATTGAACCGCAGGCGTTCTTGGCTAATGATAGTAATACACAACAATTAGGCGTGCTTTTATATACAGACTATGCCTATCCTTTTGAAATAGCAGGCGTGGTGCTGTTAGCGGCTATTATTGCATCCATTGCTTTGACACATCGCCCACCACATGAACGTCGCAGTCAGCGAATTAGCGAACAAATTGCAGCGAATCCTGCGACGCGTTTGCGTTTGGTAAAAAGCATTCAGCCATCCAAGCAAGGCGAAAACAAATGATTATGCTTACTGAATATTTGATCTTAGCAGCACTTTTGTTTGGTTTGGGCATAGCGGGCGTGATTATTAATCGTAAAAATATCATCGTGCTTTTAATGTCTATTGAATTGATGCTGCTTGCTGTGAATACAAATTTTGTCGCCTTCTCTTATTTTTTGCATAATTTAGCAGGCCAGATATTCGTATTTTTTATTTTGACCGTGGCAGCAGCAGAAGCTGCGATTGGCCTTGCTATTTTGGTTGTGCTGTATCGAAAACGTGGCTCCATTGAAGTTGAAGCGATGGATAGGCTGAGAGGATAATATTGTCCCCTCTATTGCTCCCTCCCCCTGTGGGGGAAGGGAGCAATAGAGGGGACAATATAGAAAGAGAGGCATCAGTGTGAATCAAAATTTACTAACCATCGCAAGTATCATCACGATGCTCCCGCTCGCTGGATCGTTATTAGCGGGGCTATTGGGCCAGGTGCTTGGCAGAACATTGACGCATCGCATTGCAATCGCTTGCGTAGGCATTGCATTTTTTATGTCGATTTATCTTTTCAATGCATTGGTGATTCAGGGTGTCCCTGCGATTGATCATGTGTTTTATACATGGGCGACAGCCAATACCTTTCATTTTGATATTGGATTTTTGCTTGATCGTTTGAGTGCAACCATGATTATGGTGGTTTTGTTTGTCTCTTTAATGGTACATATTTATACCATTGGTTATATGGCAGATGATTCAGGCTATCAACGATTTTTTAGTTATGTTTCTTTGTTTACGTTTTCAATGTTAGTGCTCGTTTTTGCAGATAACTTTTTGTTAATCTTTTTTGGATGGGAAGGGGTGGGGCTTGTTTCTTACCTTTTAATTGGTTTTTGGTTTGAGCGAGAATCGGCAGTTGTAGGTAGTCTCAAAGCTTTTATTGTGAATCGTGTTGGTGATCTTGGATTTTTGCTGGCGATTGGCGCTATATTATTTTATTTCAATACATTGAATTATCATGCCGTGTTTCAGCAGGTAGATCATGTGATAGGCAGCACGATTGCCTTAACACCTTACATGACGATTCCTGCCTTGACCTTAATTACTGCGTTATTGTTTATTGGTGCCATGGGTAAATCTGCACAAGTGCCGCTCCACGTTTGGCTGCCTGAATCAATGGAAGGTCCAACACCTATTTCTGCATTGATTCATGCAGCGACCATGGTGACCGCTGGTATTTATATGGTTGCGCGTTGTTCGCCTTTATTTGAATATGCGCCGGCAGTCCTTTCAGCAATTTGCTTGATTGGTGGAACAACCGCGTTTTTTATGGGTCTTTTAGCGGTTGTGCAGTTTGATATAAAACGCGTGATTGCGTATTCAACGATTTCGCAACTTGGCTATATGGCTGTTGCGTTGGGTGTGTCTGCTTACGATGCTGCCATTTTTCATTTAGTTACCCATGCTTTTTTCAAGGCATTATTATTTTTAGCGGCAGGCTCTGTGATTATCGCCTTACATCACGAACAAGATATGCGTAAGATGGGAGCGCTTGCTAAGCGTTTACCGATCACTTATCTCACCTTTTTGATTGGTACGCTTGCATTGTCTGCCATACCGCCTTTTTCTGGATTTTATTCGAAAGATATTATTATTGATGCTGCGCGCATGAGCACCATCCCGTGTGCACACTATGCTTATTATTGTGTCTTGTTTGGTGCTTTTGTCACACCGCTTTATATGTTCCGCGCGCTTTTTTTAACATTTCACATGAATGACCGCACAGAGCATCACAGACATCATGTTATTCATGAGTCACCTTGGGTGGTGCTGATTCCGCTGATCTTATTAGCCGTGCCAAGCATTGTGATTGGCCAGTGGATGATTGGCCCTATGCTATTTGCAAAACAAACCATACTGGGCGAGTCTATTTTTGTTTTACCTGAGCATCATGTGATTGCGCAATTGGGTGAAGAATTTCATGGAGCAGCTTACATGGCATTGGAAGCAGGTAAAACATTGAATTTATGGTTAGCGTTATCTGGTATTGTCATGGCTTGGCTTTTCATTGTCATGTTGCCGCGTTGGTCTGTTGTGTTGAAAAAACGTTTTGCAATGGTTTACTGGATATTACTCAATAAATTTGGTTTTGATGCGTTCAATCAGCGTGTATTCATTGCGGGCACAAAAGAAGCGGGTGAGCTTTGTTATAAAGTAGGGGATGTTGCAGCGATTGATGGTGTGGTTGTTAATGGCTCGAGTCGTTCGGTGAAAGTGCTAGCTCACGTGATGCGCCATATGCAAACCGGATATCTATATCACTATGCGCTTGCGATGGTGTTGGGCCTTTTATTTTTTGTTCTGTGGTTTGTGAGGGGATAGGCGTGTCATTACCATTGCTATCATTATTCATCTGGTTACCTGTTTTGGGTGGCATTGCCATTCTTTGTCTACGAGGCCCTCGTGCTGAGTTTTTTGCACGTTTTATCGCGATCACTGTTGTAGCGACCACACTTTTATTGTCGATACCACTCTATCTAGGTTTTGACGCTTCAAGTTACGACATGCAATTTCAGGAATTACATCCTTGGATTAGCGCTTATCATATCAACTATGCTTTGGGCGTTGATGCATTGTCACTCTTGATGGTGATTTTAACTAATTTTATTGGTCTTATTGTGATACTCGCTGCCTATCACGCTATCACACATCGCGTTCAGCAATACTTGGCTGTTTTTTTATTTTTGCAGAGCGCTATTATTGGCGTGTTTGTTGCAATGGATGCGCTTTTGTTTTACATTTTCTGGGAAAGTATGCTGATTCCAATGTATTTGATTATTGGAATCTGGGGAAGCAGTAATCGTGCATATGCCGCCATTAAATTCTTCCTGTTTACTTTTTTTGGTTCTATTTTCATGCTGGTTGCCTTGATTTATTTGTATCAAAAAACAGGCAGTTTCATGATTCAGCAATTCTACGGTTTGCCACTTGATCTTAATGTGCAACGTTTAATATTTATTGCATTTTTACTTGGATTTGCTGTTAAAATTCCGATGTGGCCCATTCATACTTGGTTGCCTGATGCGCATACAGAAGCACCTGCAGGCGGATCCGTTATTTTGGCGGCATTGTTGTTAAAATTAGGGGTGTATGGTTTTCTGAGATTTAGCATGCCGATTGCACCGCTTGCTTCAGCTGATCTTTCTAATTTAATGATTGTGTTATCGCTTATTGCGGTCATTTATATTGGCCTCGTTGCCATTGTGCAGCAAGATATGAAAAAGCTCATTGCTTATTCTTCGATTGCGCATATGGGTTTTGCAACATTGGGTTGTTTTTTGATTTATAGTTTGATGACGCACGCGCATATTGATGCGGCTTATATGAGCATAGAAGGCGCGGTTGTTCAGATGATAGCGCATGCATTTAGTTCAGGCGCATTGTTCTTAGGCGTGGGATTGCTTTCTGCGCGGCTTGCGAGTCATAGTCGTTTAATTAAAGATTACGGTGGTGTAGCGCGTGTGATGCCGGTTTTTGCGGCATTTTATATGCTCTTTGCAATGTCTAATGTTGGTTTGCCTGGGACGGCGGGTTTTGTGGGCGAATTTATGGTGATCATGAGCGCTTTCCAAAGCAATATATGGATTGCTCTTTTTGCAGCGTTGACTATTATTTTAAGCGCATCTTATACGTTGTGGATGTATAAGCGCGTTTTTTTTGGACCCGTTTCTAGTCAAGAGGTGGCGCAATTTAAAGATATCAACTGTATTGATAAATTGAATTTAGCATTATTAATGATCGCCGTTTTGTTTTTTGGTCTTTATCCCCAACCCTTGGTTCATGTGATGCATGCAACAATGGGTCATTTAATATTACAAAGTATCCCATCATGAGCGATTTATTTTTTACCACCCTTCAGTTAATTTCACCAGATGTTTTTTTTCTCTGCATGATCGGTGTTGCCGTATTGCTGGCATCGTTTAGTGCTCAAACCGGAAAATCTGTTTACTATCTTACTCAATTGACATTGCTTATTGCTTTTAGCTTGACACTGTTTTTATTTAGAGCGCATGGCAGTACCGTGATTTTACTGAGCAGCCAATATGTATTAGATCCGCTGGCATTATTATCTAAACTGAGTATTTACTTTTTCAGCTTTTTTGCTTTTGCTTATGCCAATCATACTTTAGCGGCACGACATATTGTTCGTGGAGAATATTATTTGCTCGGTCTGCTTGCAGTGTTTGGCATGTCGCTGATGGCATCTGCTTATACATTTTTAACCATGTATTTGGGCCTAGAGCTTTTATCATTGACGCTTTATGCGATGATTGCGCTTGAAAAAGAATCCTCTGTTGCGGCAGAAGCTGCAA
Organism: Gammaproteobacteria bacterium RIFCSPHIGHO2_12_FULL_42_10; assembly: GCA_001801625.1. Lineage (GTDB taxonomy): Bacteria > Pseudomonadota > Gammaproteobacteria > DSM-16500 > DSM-16500 > Aquicella. The sequence goes on along the minus strand of MGYE01000079.1, from coordinate 3,723 downwards.
TGAAATATTTTGTCTTAGGATCGATGGCTTCCGGATTTTTGCTGTATGGTATTTCAATTATTTTTGGATTAACAGGCAGCATCCAAATGAATACTATTTTTTCATTGATTGGCGCAGAGCAAAATGTAGCGTGGATGATGGCGCTGATTTTTATATTAGGCGGATTACTTTTCAAATTTGGGGCTTTTCCATTTCATATGTGGGTACCTGATGTGTATCAAGGGTCTGCTACACCAACGACTCTATTTATTGCAAGCGCCCCAAAGATCGCAGCATTTGCGATTACGATTCGTATTTTAACGCAAGCACTTCCTGCGATGCACGTGACGTGGGAACCGATACTGACCGTGATTGCTATTCTCTCGATGTTC
>MGYE01000079.1:0-3336 GCA_001801625.1 Gammaproteobacteria bacterium RIFCSPHIGHO2_12_FULL_42_10 | reverse complement strand
CCATGGTACAAACTAATCTGAAGCGTCTGTTGGCCTATTCTTCTATTGCGCATGTTGGTTATTTGTTGTTGGGCGTGATTGCAGGGCCTGTTGTGAATGTGGGATATCAAGCATCCTTGTTTTATATGCTGACCTATGCATTGATTGTAGTAGGTACATTTGCTGTGATTACTTTAATGAGTCGAGCTGGGATACAAAGCGATGAGATAGAAGATTATCGTGGTCTCAATGCCAGAAATCCTTGGCTTGCTTTTTTGATGTTGATTTTGTTGTTTTCTTTGGCGGGTATTCCACCTACAGTTGGTTTTATTGCAAAGTTTAGTTTATTACAAGCATTGGTTGCAGCGCATCTTGCTTGGCTTGCATTGCTTGCACTCTTCTTTGCGTTGATTGGGGCTTATTATTACATTCGTGTCGTGATGCTGATGTATTTTAAGGAACCCTCATCCGTATTACTTGCGATGCCTATTCAATACTCACTGCCGATGAATATCGTGATGAGTGTCAATGGGATTGCTGCGCTTATGCTAGGTATTTTCCCAAATACCTTGCTTGAGCTATGCCGTATTTTTGGCGTTTAAACGCTCATGTTTGACAAAATCATATAAGAGTATAAACTACAGCAAAAGTTTTTATAATACCAATTAATACAAAAATACAAAAACGAGGCAGTTACAATGACAATACTCCATGAAAATGGCACAATTACGCTTATTTCACCTATCGATGAAACAATGATTACTCGTTTCGGTCAAATCTATGGCAAACATTTGGATTGGGTGCAATGTGAGCAATTTCTACGAGGTAAAGGCAGCCTTGTTAAAGAAGTGGCTTTGATGTTGAATGATTCGTATAGGGCGGATACCGAACAAAGAATTGCGCTTGCAATGGCTTTGTGGAATGCCGTGTCGGATATGTATAAAGAAAATTTCGCGACAATGATGACAGTGGTTGAGTTAGAAGTAAAGGCAGAATCTGCATTTCGAGGGGGATCCATTGCTAAGGATGTTACAAAAGAATTAATGAAGCAAAAATGCAGTCTTAGCGCAGTTCATATTAAGGCAGATGAAGAAAAAATAACCATTGCATTAAATGAGTTTGTTAGAGCAGTCGGTGCGAAACATAACCTAACAGGGATAACTGTTTATTTATTGGAAAAAAAAGATTCGCTCACTAATGTATTTGGATTGTTATGTAGCGTCACGATGGCAAATAATCTTGCTCATATAGAAAAGACACTGGAAGGCATAGTAGACGAGCAACCACGTCGATCTTTTTTTTCATTCTTTGCGAGTCAATCTAAGGCAACAAAGAATTATTTGGCTCGGAATTATCGATCACGTAACACAGAAAAACAGTTACAGATTGGTGCGCTAAAAGAAACCATCACCCAGCTAAGAGCTGAAGCGCAAACCCCAGATAATTGGCGGGAAAGACTAGCCAGTTCAATTTCTCAGCTGCATCATGCGTCTTGCGCTGCAGGCAGCGTCGAGTTAAAAAAACGCCTTGAAATGCAACTTCACCATTTCATTCACTGCAAAATCACTCCAACCGCTTCGTTGTAATACAGGCAGTTAGTAGGGATGGGGATTGAAAATTCAGATAAAATGAAGCGCATTTTATCGGGTCCAGCAGAATCAACAATAAGGAGGTTCTATGAAAAAGTTTGCGCTAGTATTATCTGGGTGTGGCCAACATGATGGGTCTGAAACGCACGAGGTGATATTAACTTTGCTTTCAATGGCGCAAGAAGGCGTTAGTTGGGAAGCATTTGCACCAGATATCATACAAGATAAAGTTATTAATCATTTAACAGATCAAGTAGAGGCGTCAGAAAAACGGTCTGTTTTGAAAGAATCTGCAAGATTAGTGCGCGGCAAAATACAATCACTATCCATGGCAAATGCTGCAGATTTTGATGCGATTGTTTTTCCCGGTGGGTTGGGCGCGGTATCTGTGCTATGCAACTGGAAAGATCAAGGTTTAAAATTCAATATTATTACAGAAGTGAAGCGTTTCATTGATGATGCTGTCAAATTAAAAAAACCTATGGGATTTATTTGCATCGCACCCATCATGATTCCAAGCATTTATAGCAATGCCAGTCTTACTATTGGCAATGATGCAACGTTAGCAAATCAAATCAAAGAGATGGGATCAAATCACATTAATTGCCCTGCTACAGAGGTTGTTGTTGATAAAACAAATAAACTGGTTAGCACGCCAGCAAATATGGTTGCAAAAAATATCGATGAAGTTTACATCGGAATCAAAAAACTTATTAAAGAGTTGGTTGTAATGAGTTAATTTGTTATAAAATTAAAGTATTTTCTGTGCAATGTGAACAAAATGTTCCTCAAATCATCTTTGATTATCTTGACATATTTTTATTAGAATAATGGTATACTCTTCCTAAGAATAGCTATTGCGTCCCGCGTGGGACGACAATGCATAAGGTGAATCAGTTATTTCACAGGAGGTCATAATGAGTTTTAGACAGCGTCCTTTGCTAGATGTGGCGGTATCAAGAAATCGTAGTGATGCGCTTTCGATTTTTATGAGTCGAGTGTACGCCTGGATGACAGTGGGTATTTTAGTGACTGGATTGGTTTCTTACTTTGTGGGCAACAACCCACAGTTAGTAGCAAAAATATTCATGAATAAACCTTTCTTTTGGATGGTCGTGATTGTTCAGTTGCTTTCTGTTGTGTATTTATCTGTCATGGTTAATCGAATTAGCGCAACTGCTGCAGCGATTACCTTTGTTATGTACTCTGGATTAACTGGCCTAACATTGTCCATGATTTTTGTTTTGTATTCACAAGCAAGTATTGCTTCAGCTTTTGGTGCAACAGCGATTTCATTTGGAGGCTTAAGTTTATTTGGATATATAACGCGTCGTAATTTAGGGCCGATTGGTTCATTCTGCATGATGGGATTATTCGGTTTAATTGGGTTGATGCTGTTATCTTTGTTTGTCACGGGGCTGCGTAGTGATGCTTGGCAATTAACCATTAGTGTGCTTGGCGTGATTATTTTTGCAGGATTAACTGCTTACGACACGCAGCGTATTAAAAACTTAGCTGTTAATTCAAATGCACAATTTAACCAACAAGCGATTTATGGCGCGCTTATTCTGTATCTCGATTTTCTGAACCTGTTCATTAACCTATTGCGAATCATGGGAGATAGAAAATAGTTTGATTCACAGCGGATGATTAGTGCTTGTGCTGCTGGGGGGCATTTCAGCATTATTTAGCAATCAATATGAAAGAATGCTTGCATTAATGCACCAGAAAAATGGCAGTACCATTTCCCATTAGGTAGCGGCGGGAC
>MGYE01000078.1:12921-22950 GCA_001801625.1 Gammaproteobacteria bacterium RIFCSPHIGHO2_12_FULL_42_10 | reverse complement strand
GTCATACAGTCTACGATCACAGCGGCGCCTGCTGGGCCATAACCTTCATAACGAATCTCTTCAACCTTCTCGCCCTCACCCCCACCTGCACCCCGTTTAATCGCACGCTCAATGACATCTTTTGTCATATTCGCTTCAAATGCTTTATCTAAAGCAGTGCGTAAACGTGGATTTGAATGCGGATCGCCGCCCTGCAATTGCGCAGCAACGGTAATCTCACGAATTAATTTCGTATAAAGCTTACCGCGCTTTGCATCTTGTTTTTCCTTATGTCGCTTAATATTGGCCCACTTACTATGTCCCGCCATGATTTAAGTCTCCACCAGGTTAATGCCCAACTCTTTTAACTGCAAAGGCTCAACACTGGAAGGTGCATCCATCAGCAGACAAGTTGCGCTCTGCGTCTTTGGGAAAGCAATGACATCACGAATTGAAGAAGCGCCCACCATGAGCATGATTAGGCGATCTAACCCAAGTGCAATGCCGCCATGTGGCGGACAGCCTAGCTTCATCGCTGTTAAAAGATGTCCAAATTTTTCTTCTGCTTTTTGATCATCGATCGATAACAAATTAAAAACACACTTTTGCATTTCCGAAGTATGAATACGAATCGAACCGCCGCCCAATTCACTACCGTTTAAGACAACATCGTAAGCACGCGCTGTCGCTTTGCTTGGATTTTTCATTAATTCTTCAACCGTTTCAACGTGCGGCGCTGTAAACGGATGGTGACAGGCAGAAAGCTTGCCGTCACTTTCTTCAAACATGGGAAAATCGACTACCCAAAGCAAGCGATATCCTGCTTCCACTAAACCACGGTCGTGTCCAATTTTAACGCGTAATGCACCCAGCGATTCATTCACTATTCTGCTCTTACCTGCACCAAAGAAAATAATATCGCCTGTCTTTGCCGAAACACGTGCCAGCATTTGCTGAACAAATTCATCCGATAAAAATTTTAGAATGGGTGATTGTAAATCCGCTTTCTCTTTCCCATTCACCTTAATATAAGCAAGACCACGCGCACCAAATATACTCATGTAGTTGGTGTAATCATCGATCTCTTTACGACTCAACGTTGCGCCGCCTGGAATGCAAAGGGCGACAACACGGCCATCTGGGTCAAGCGATGCATCTGCAAATATCTTAAATCCACAGTCTGCTAGTAAATCACCGAGATCAACGAGTTCAAGAGGAATACGCAAATCTGGTTTATCTGATCCAAATCGTCGCATTGCATCAGCATAGGTCATCCGCAAAAAAGGTGCAGACACGGCGACATTGAGATGAGTTTCAAATAAACCAACAATCATATTTTCAATCAACGTCTGAATTTCTACTTCATTTAAAAATGAAGTCTCAATATCTAATTGAGTAAATTCAGGTTGACGATCTGCTCGTAAATCTTCATCACGAAAACAACGCACAACCTGATAATAGCGATCGATACCAGACATCATGAGTAATTGTTTAAATTGCTGCGGTGATTGTGGTAGTGCAAAAAAATTGCCAGGCCTTGTGCGACTTGGTACAAGATAATCGCGTGCGCCTTCTGGTGTTGCGCGTGTCAAAAAAGGTGTTTCAACATCAATAAAACCGTGTGAATCTAAATATTGACGCAAATACTGCACGACTTTGGCGCGAAATGCTAAATTTGAATACATCAGAGGACGACGGATATCGAGATAACGATAATGTAAGCGAATTTCTTCACCCACCGTATGATACTCATCATCAATAGGAAAAGGTAAAGGTTCAGAAGCGTTCAAAATCGTTAATTGAGAAACAGCCACTTCAATCTCACCTGTTTTAAGATCTGCATTCACAGTTCCCGCAGGACGCCTTCTAACAACCCCGACTATTTGAATCACAAATTCATGACGTACTTGTTCTGCTTCCTTAAAAGCGGCTTCTGCACTAGGCGCAATCACGGCTTGTACAATGCCTTCACGATCACGCAAATCGATAAAGATAACGCCACCATGGTCACGTCTGCGATGCGCCCACCCTGACAATGTGACGGTTTGATCTAATAAATCAGCTGTTACTTGTCCGCAGTAATGACTGCGCATTGAATGACTCATTGGATTTTACGCTCCTCATCTTCACTCTGTGACGATTTTCTAACTGGCTGCATCACACCGAGTGAAATAACAAATTTTAATGCTTGATCAACACTCATATCTAGCTCAGTCACCTGACTACGTGGCGCCATCATTAAAAATCCTGAGGTTGGATTAGGTGTCGTTGGGATAAAGTAGCTCACCATCGCTTCTTGATCTTTCATAGAATGTTGAATAGAATGATGTACTTCGCCCGTTTGAAAAGCGAGACTAAACACGCCAGGACATGGGAATTCAACCAACAATACCTTACGAAAAGACTGGCCACCTGGCGTTAACAACGTCTGAGTCACTTGTTTTACACCGGTATAAATACTACGCACTATTGGGATGCGCGCAACAATCGCATCGCCTAATGCAACCAAATACCGTCCAATAAAATTAGCTGCAAAAAGGCCCGTAGCAATAATGACAACGACCGTAATCATTACGCCAATGCCAGGAATATGCACCCCCAGCAACACATCTGGCTGATAACGAGCCGGCAACAATAATAGCGACTTGCTTAAAATATCCACAAGAAAGTTAATCGCGAGTACGGTTATCCAGATCGGCAACCAAACCAGTAAACCAGAGATAAAATATTTACGAATTAATACAATCATGCGAGTACTCTTTAAATTAGGTAACGTTTCAAACGGGTAACGATTGTATATCGTACGCTTGATGGAGAACTTGGGAAAGAATATTAATGTGTCTCCCCTCCCTCGCGAGAAGAGAATGAACGCGTTCCCCTCCCCCATAGGGAAAGGGTTGGTGTGGGGGGATCAAAATCGCAATCATCCATCTTCAATGCTATTATTCGATTCACCACCCCTCCTATGGGGGAGGGGAACGCGTTCATTCCTTCCTCTTAAAATAGGAAAAGAAACGCACTAATCAGGAGCACGCCATGCCCTATATACTTATTCTCTACTACAGTCGCAACGGTGCGACGAAACAAATGGCATCATGCATTGCGCGTGGCGTTGAATTACAGGGTACATTAGAAGCACGCCTTCGCACTGTCCCCTCTGTTGCACCCACCACAACCATTACAACACCCGCTGTGCCTGAACATGATGCGCCTTATGCAACTTTAGAGGATCTAAAAAATTGTGCGGGACTTGCACTGGGTAGTCCCACACGGTTTGGCAATATGGCAACACCACTCAAGTATTTTATTGAGCAAACAAGTGGGCTTTGGATGGCTGGCAGTCTTGTCAACAAACCAGCAGCTGTCTTTAGCTCCACAGCAAGCCTGCATGGCGGACAAGAGACAACTTTACTCAGTATGATGTTACCGTTATTTCATTTAGGTTTTATTATACTGGGCCTGCCTTATACTGAGCCTGATCTAATCAAAACAACCACTGGCGGCACACCCTATGGTGCAACACACCATGCAGGGACCGATAGCAAAAACCCCATCAGTCAGGAAGAACAGCGATTATGTCTCGCACTTGGCAAACGATTAGCTGATATTGCAGGGCGATTGCTTTGACGCTCAGTTTGCTGTGTCATCCCGTGAGCTTGTAGCGTGGGATGACAGCGCGTCACAGTCAATCACTAAGCCCGCATCGCGGTAGTGCGCAACTCCGTCTCTACCGCAGGGACACTCGTCGCAGGCTGCATATCCATCACAACAGCTGACACAGGCACTGCAGTCGGCTCCACAATATTTAAGGTAGGCGCTGTCACAATAGGCACATCCCGATGCGACCACACAGATTGCGAAGATACCGCTTCATTCATACCCAAACCACGTCGCACCAGTTTATGCGTTGACATTGAAAAAGGTTCATGTTGAAGATGACATCGCTGCCAATAGTGATCACACATTACAAACACCGTATCGACTATTAACCCCGAAACCATACCGACAGCCAAGCCGAAAACAGCGCCCACGAGTGACAATGCCCCACCACTGCACACAGTCAATATCATTGCGAGCGACATAGCAAGCAATCCAGCTGCAATCAACACACCGCCTAAAATTTTATCTCGATGTTTCTCCCAAAAACTTTTTGGCATAATTTCAACGATGGCAGACATCGTCCGCTGATTTTCTACTGCTTTCGGAGAGGATGGCAATGAACTCTTCCAACTAATCGAATGCGTACGCTGCAAACGTGCAGGATGCGGTATATCGTAGGCTTCAGCCAATTGCAGCGCAATCTCAACCATATGTTTTTTAACAGAGCGTGTGGCATCTGCTTCGAATGTCCGCCTCCCATCTGCAGGATGCCGACAATTGCTAATTCTTGAAATCAAGTGATCCATTTGTTCTGTGATAACCTCAAATTTATCTATAATTTCATTCGGGAAGCTTTGCTGATCCACTTCACGAGGCGTATTGCGATTTTGCCTTTGAATCTCTTCGATTGCCTTCTGATTCAATGAAATCGATGCTTTCACACGATCGCAAATACCAACCAACACTGTAAAAATCAATGAAAAATACTGAGGACTTCTTGTATAAATTTCACCTAATTGTTTGATGCTTTCAAGCAAATAAACGCACAGATATTCCAGTGATATCATCTGATGAATTAACGTTGCAAAAGTCATCATGAACTTAGCACGTTGTAGCATTTCCACTTCATCGGTCACCGGTATAAAATCTGGCGTGCTTGCGGCTGTTTTTGGCTCTAATTTCATCGTAACAAAATTATCGCATATTTTAAAAATTTTCTTCAGCGAAGCTAACTGCTCAGTGTGTTCTTTAAAACTAGCATACTCTTCATCAGTAAATTTTTGTGGCTTGCGGTTACGAAACTCCGTTAACACTTGCCAGTCAGGCAACTTAAATTGTTCTGTAGGCGATGTCAGCTCATGCAAATCCAGCGACGCGCCCCGACTAATACTTTCTTCATAATAATTCAGCATCCACGCAAACCAAGTGCGCATCAATGACTCTGGAATGGTAATGATTGCATCGCGAAGAACAATCTTCTCGCCTAAATTGTAACTCACATAAGGTTTGCTGAGTATGAAATCACTTAATTCATCCATCGTTGCTGTTGGAACTTCTGACCAATCTCTATGAGGCACAATCAGTTTCACAAAATCTCTCAATAGCTTTTCACTAAAGCGAACTGTAAAATTATTTAATTCTTTTGTGAGATCTTCTAATGACAATGCGTTTTGATGTTTCACTAACTCTTCTTTGGCTTTATCTAAATAACTATACACGTCGCTTAACATTTCGCGACGTCTAATATGGTTACCGCCATCGCTCATTCGATAAGCATTAATAAAATTATTAATTGCATTAAGATAAGCGATATCGTAAGTATAGCCTTCAAAATGAAAGCATTTTTTCTCTAGCATATATAACAAATAAGCCAACACGCCTGACGTTGTATCTGTTTTTTTGCCACCACGCTCAAGGTAATATTTTTTTAATTTTAGAATCGCGCTTGAAATATGCTGACGATATTTTGCTAATACAATATCTGCATCCAATGACTTAGAATCGCCAATAGCACGAATTTCTTCATCGGTAAAATGTAATGCATCAGCGGCATCACCTTGTTCTGAGAGCTTAAAGATAGGGGGGAAACCGGCTATCTCTTGATCCACGATGATTGTTTTTAGATGTTGTTCATAAAGCAGATTCACTGCTTCAATTTTTTTGCGATGCGCTTTAATTTCATAGTTTCTCCACGCATGATACGTCCAGACAGTCGCTGCAACGGTAATCAACACACCCGCACCTGCTGCTGTCATTGTTGACACATTGGCCAGACTCAGTGCCTCAGGACTCCCTAAAATTCCCGTAAATCCCATGTCGTCAACTCCTTTTGATGGTGAAACTCATTTTTATCATCCTGCCCTACTTATCATCATAATGATTAAAGCTTAAGGAATGATTAAGTGGCACTCAATCATCGCGCTTTTTATTCACACTCTAATATGCTCTCCTCCCACGTTTTTTGTGGGAGGAGAGGGATGGGGAGAGGAGGGCCATTGCACCTATCAAAAATAATAAAGAAAGATAGCACACCTCGCATTTTAAGAATAATGTATCGCCATTAGAAACAGGAATCTCATTCAATGAAATTTAATTTATTACTCCCTCTCCTCCCACAAAAAGCGCGGGAGGAGAGGGTGACGCAACAGGGATTTCATTTAATTGAGATCTTGATTACGTTGGTTATTGTTTTTATTTTGACGACAATGAGTCTACCGATCTATTCGCATTACATGGTATCTACTAGACGTTTAGCGGCAAAAACAGCGCTTTCCACACTTTCCATTGCAATGGAACGCTATCACTTCTTACATGATAGTTACGAGAATGCGACATTAGAACAATTGCATTTACAAAACACAGCTAACACACAAGATTATCAATTACAGATTCAGCGCGCCAATCAACAGACTTACCAAATTGCAGCTATTCCGCAAAATAATCAGGCTCAAAAAGATCAGCATTGCGGTGCACTTATTTTAAATGAAAAAGGCGAACGATCCATAACAGGATCAGGCACACACGAGGAATGTTGGTAGACTATGCACAATTAAGCACTCGATCTGCGCTATCTCGAATCTCACCTGCGATATCTGGGTAAATAATATGCGTTTCTCCTAAACGATTTAACGTCACTGCAAAACAAGGCTGCATAGCCTGTTTTCTGCAAAACCAAAAAAGTCCATTATCTGAAAAAGGTGCGATCGGCATAAAACGCAAATAACGTCGATAAAAAGGATAAGAGCGACTATGCAACAAACCGCCATGTTGATTGAATTGTACAATCGCAACGATCTGATTGGTCTTCGGCACAGCTTGTTTTACAGTATCAACAAAAATCAATAAACGTTCATCTGCCTCGGCGACACTGAGCCCAACTGGCACTTTTTTTATAAATGCAAACTCACGCGCCAAATGTATCGCATCCAGTAATTGCGATTGCAAAATGCGATCTTCGTGATTCAACACCAACTGATGCAAAGCAGGCACTGCAAGCGTTGTTGAAATTGCAATCAGTGAGAACACCAAAAGCAATTCAAAAAAAGTGTATCCCTTGCTAAGCATGCTACTCTTTTTTTCTCATATGTGGAAATAAGATCACATCACGAATAGAAGGCGCATTCGTTAAGAGCATCACTAAGCGATCAATACCAATCCCCTCACCTGCGGTCGGTGGCATGCCATATTCTAACGCAGTACAGTAATCCTCATCATAAGGCATGGCCTCTTCATCGCCTGCCGCCTGACTATCCATTTGTCCTTGAAAACGTTCGCGTTGATCATCAGGATCATTTAACTCAGAAAATCCATTCGCAATTTCACGTCCAACGATAAATAATTCAAATCGATCTGTAATAAATGGATCGCGATCAGCACGTCTTGCAAGTGGCGATACCTCTGCTGGATAATCCACAATAAACGTTGGCTGCAACAATTGATGCTCTACCGTCTCCTCAAAAAGAACGGTTTGCAGTTTGCCAAGCCCTGCTTGCTCAGGCAGAGGCATATTTAAACGTTCAAGCACTTTTTTGATAGCGGCAATAGAAGCCAAATCATTCTCTGAAAGCTCAGGATTAAATTTTAAAATAGAAGCTTTCATACTCAATCGTTCAAATGGTTTGCCAAAATCACAATGCGTACCTTGATAATCGAATGATAATTTTCCAAAAACGGTCATCGCAATTTTTTGAAATAGATTTTCTGTTAAATCCATCAGATCATGATAATCAGCATAGGCTTGATAGAACTCTACCATGGTAAATTCGGGATTATGCCTAACGGATAAACCTTCATTTCTAAAATTACGATTAATCTCAAATACCCGTTCAAATCCACCGACGACTAAACGCTTTAAATAAAGTTCTGGCGCAATACGTAAATAAAGCGGCATCCCCAATGCATGATGGTGTGTTACAAATGGTTTGGCAGCGGCGCCACCTGCCAATACTTGCATCATCGGCGTTTCCACTTCAAGGAATTGCTTTTCTTTCAGAAATTCACGAATGGTGTCAATAATCTTTGAGCGAGTTAAAAATGTGTGGCGCGTTTCTTCATTCATGATTAAATCAAGATAACGTTGACGATAACGGATCTCTTGGTCGGCTAAACCATGAAATTTATCAGGTAAGGGTCGAATCGCTTTCGTCAACAAGACAAGCTTTCTCACTTTAACAGAGAGTTCGCCCGTTTTTGTTTTAAATAATTCACCTTCAGCACCTACAATATCGCCCAGATCCCATTCGCCAAAACGCACATAATCATCGCCAATGGCATCCGCACGAATGTAAAGCTGAATACGGCCTGAAACATCTTGAATATGCGTAAAACTCACTTTCCCCATGATACGTTTTAGCATCATGCGTCCTGCAACGGTGACTGTAATCGGATGACTAGTGAGTTCTGCTTCACTCTTTTCGCCATATTGATTCAATAAGTCCTCTGCAAAATCATGGCGATGAAAACCACTTGGAAAAGCATTGCCTTCTTTGCGCCATGCATCAAGCTTCATACGACGAATGGCGATAAGATCGTTGGAATCTTGTTCAGGTGTGATGTTTTGATTAGTCATATTAGAAATCTCTACAACCCCGCTATCAAACTCGCTTCAATAAATTTATCTAAATCGCCATCTAAAACAGCCTGGGTATTGCCTACCTCAACACTCGTTCGCAGATCTTTAATGCGCGACATATCTAACACATAAGAACGGATCTGACTGCCCCAGCCAATCGCTTTTTTTCCTGCTTCAAGTGCAGCTTGTTTTTCTACTTTTTTTTGTCGTTCCAGTTCGTACAACTTCGCACGTAATAATTTCATCGCCTGTGCTTTGTTTTTGTGTTGCGAACGATCAGACTGACATTGTACCACAGCATTCGTGGGCACATGGGTAATACGCACCGCAGAATCCGTACGATTAACATGCTGCCCACCAGCGCCTGATGCACGATAAGTGTCTATTCGTAAATCAGCAGGATTAATATCAATGACAATATCATCTGGAATATCAGGCGACACGAAAACAGACGCAAAAGAGGTATGTCGCTTATGATTAGAATCGAATGGTGATTTGCGAACCAGTCGGTGTACTCCAATTTCGGTACGCAACCAACCATAAGCAAATGACCCATCAAAACTAATCGTTGCACTTTTAATGCCTGCAACTTCGCCTGGAGACACTTCAATCAATGCTGTCTTAAATCCATGCCGCTCACCAAACCGAAGGTACATTCGTAGCAACATATCCGCCCAATCTTGCGCCTCTGTGCCGCCTGCGCCTGCCTGAATATCCATAAAAGCTGATGCCGGATCCATTTCTTGTGAAAACATCCGTCGACATTCTAATTGTTCAACTTTAACGGTGAGTGGTTCAATATTTTTAGAGATATCGGTCAGTGTTTCTAAATCATTCTCACTCAGCGCCAATTCAAACAGCGCCTCATCATCACGACAACTTGCTCGCAATGTAATCATTTGATCAACGACCGTTTGCAAAGTCACGCGTTCTTTATTCAACGCTTGCATTTTTTCGAGATCTTTCCAGTACTCAGGATTTGCAAGATCCTGATCAACCACCATACATCTTGCGATTTTCTGATCAACTTCAAAGATACCCCCAAAGGCTATCTATCCGTGCTGCTAATGCTTTGAGAATGGATCGCATTGAGGTAATATCGAGCACGATGCTGGCCTTTGAGTTAATGGCTCACCCGCTGTCATCCAGAGGCGTGTTTTTACGCCGAAGGATCTCTTCTAACGGGTTAGATGAGTAAATGACAGTCGAAGTATGTCACGGATTAATAAATGATGAAACACCGGAACCTTAAGAATTTTACATTCAGCCGCTTTAATCTAGGCATCCCTGCACTGTTGTCCGATTGGCGCGCCATGCTCTCTCCGAAATATTTGTGGGATGATACCATTGCAGGCATCACGGTTGCCTGCATCGCGATC
>MGYE01000078.1:0-12875 GCA_001801625.1 Gammaproteobacteria bacterium RIFCSPHIGHO2_12_FULL_42_10 | reverse complement strand
CCTGCGACAAGACAAATGAGGATCACGCCTTCCATATTAAATTGTCGCAGGTTGTATGCAATTGCTAAGAGGCATCTTTGGATTAGGTCGCTTTGCAAGATACATTCCCCTGCCAGTTGTGGCAGGTTTTACAGCCGGTATCGGTGCAATCATCATCATTGATCAATTACCGCGTGCTTTTGGACTGGAACCACCGCCCGAGTCGCATGTCTTTAGTGTGATTCAGCACATCATGGAATACATGCATGAAATTAATTATGTTTCATTATCGTTAGTTTTATTCACGCTAGTCGTCATTCACGCCCTTAAAAAATGGGCACCACGCATTCCTGCTATCTTGCCAGCCGTTGTCTTAACAGCAGCCATTGTTTATTTTTTTAAATTAGACCATACCTCACAAGTTGCCTTGATCGAACCACTTCCAAGCACACTTCCCACCCCCGCTTTTCCGAAATTTTCTGCCATTCCATTAGATGAATTATTATGGAATGCCTTTACCGTCTATCTACTTGCCTCAGTTGAAACGTTACTCTCATCAGCTGCTTTTGAAAAACTCACGAACGCAGCAAAACACGATCCCAATCAAGAATTAATTGGGCAAGGACTTGGTAATATCGCCGTCTCCATTTTCGGCGGCATCCCAGTCACCAGCGTCATTGCACGCTCCATGATCAACGCAAGAGCAGGTGCCAAAACACGTCGAGCAAGTATCATCCATTCGCTCATTATCTTGCTAGCCGTGCTTGCCATCAGCCCGCTCATTAACTTAATACCGATTGCTGCCCTTGCTGCTGTTTGTTTTTCAATCGCCTTTAGCATGTTAAATTACAGAGAATTCTATTGGCTGTGGCTCACATCACGCTCGGAAGCAGGCATCTATGCCATCACGTTTCTTGCTATCGTCTTCGTTGATTTACTGGCAGGTATTCAAGTCGGTATTGTCGCGGCAGGACTCTGGGTATTATTTACAGCTGCTAAAACACAATTTCATATTTCAAGCAGCACCCATGACAATATTATTCGCATGTCACTGACAGGATCACTCACTTTCTTATCTAACAATGAAATTGCTGATCTTGAAGCAAGATTATCTTCCGCAACGCAAAATGAAATCGTCATTATTGATCTATCGCGTGTTTCTAATCTTGATAGTTCAGGTGCAAGCGCCTTGATTGATCTGACGAAAAGTTGCCACGCAAGATCTGTGCCTTGTTACATCAAAGGATTGGCGAGACGTTTTGAACCACTTTTCCACACACCCGCAGGACAAGACATCCTGAATAAATATTACATCGTTTCTGAAAGTGAATTACGTGAAAAACATGAAGCCATCGTGCCTATTTCTTCTCGAGGTCGTTTGATTCATGGCGTACAGCATTTTTATGCTGAACGTAAACACGATGATAAACGTTTATTTGAATTTCTTGCCAAGAACCAAGATCCTCACACACTCTTTATTACCTGTTCTGATAGCCGCATTATTCCATCGCACATGACCTCAAGTGATCCGGGTGATTTATTTATTATTCGTAATGTCGGTAATTATATTCCGCCGTTTGCGCAAGATATGACATTTAGCGAAGCGGCTGCTATCGAATTTGCATTAACACAACTACAAATTACAGATATCGTTGTTTGCGGACATGCAAATTGCGGTGCCATTCGCGCCTGCTTAAACGAAGAACCATCGTTACAAACTGAACTCAATCAGTGGATTGCGCGCATTCGCTCATCACTCGATCTCACAAACGAAAAAGAAGTCAACCAGCTAGCAATGGAAAATGTCGTTAATCAAGTAGAACACCTCAAACTTTATCCCGTCGTCCAAACAAAACTCGCCCAAGGCGCTCTCACCATACACGCCTGGTTCTACCACATCGATCACGGCATTATGTACGAATGGAATGAGTCGACAAAAAGATTCGAGTCGATTATTGATTTGGAATAATTGCACCCCCTACCCCCCTCTCCTTCCATGTTAATGATTATAGATCCCTCCTCTCCCCATCCCTCTCCTCCCGCAAAAAGCGCGGGAGGAGAGGGGGACGCGCTAACTCTTTCCTCTCTTATGAAAAGCATAGAAGAGGTCGCACATCCACAATGAAGCTCAACACTTTCTTAAGAAAAGCCAGCATCTCACTCAATATCACGAATATTCTAGTCGGTCTCGTCATTGGTATTGCGCATGTTTACCTCCCACTAGCAGGGCCTTTCGGATTAGTATTAGGTATTTTAACTGCGGTCAGCTGCTCTGTTTCAATCGGTATCAGTTATTATTTTACTTACAAAACAACCGATCGAGATCAATCTACAAAACAAAAACAAGCAAAAGACACCGAGCCCAAACAAAAACGCCGCCGCTTTTGGTTAAACATCGCCTTTCTGGGGCTTGCCGTCCCCATGATCTTACTCAATGCCGTCGCAGGATTCTTCGGTATGTACACAGGTATCGCACTACTAGCTGCAGGATTTGCCATGCCATTCACCGCACCCATCATGGCTGCCGCTATTATATTTGCCACTATTTTTACAGCAGGCACGCTGATTAATGCGTGGTTACAAACGGATTTTATTTGGCAGAGCTTAAATCGACCGCAGACAAATGAGCCAACGATACAAACAATAGGTACACAAACTGAAGCAATGGGCCTGACTAGCGTAAGGCCCACAGCAAGCATCACACCAAAACCAAACGCTATCCAAACGATCACAACTACCGTCAATCAAACAAGCGACTTCATACAACCACGCGCACAAAAACAAGCTATCCATCAAAGCACATCAACCGAGTCAACTGCCACGCTATTTCAACCAAGATCAAGAGCTACATCGGCGCCCGCTCGAATCACCAGCATACCCACCCCAACCCGCACTACCCTTGTAAACGATATTTAGATATCTCACTTTGCGTTGCGCGTGCTGCGCACTCCATTGGTTTGGCATGAAAAAATGAAGCCCTATTTGCTGCAACCGCAGCCGTTGCCACACCCGTCAACGTCGCACTAATCGTTAAGCCAAGCGCAGCGCCTGTATAAGCGCCCGACACTAATCCTGCAATGGCAGACACAACCGCACCCGGTCCGGTCCAGGCACCCGCTATCATGCCAACACCACCACCTATCACCATTCCCAATGCAACACCCACTGCCGCTACAAGCACAAGTACGATACTTTTTGAAAATCGCGAACCATGTGCAAGCTGATAACAATCCTCATCGTACTCTTTAGCAAGTTCCAGCATTTGAGCTTTCAAAACTAAATGCTGATTATTACTTTCATTCATAGAAACTTGTTTCGCTAATAAATAATGAAACTTACCAATAAACTGCATTGTCTTATTAGCAAGCTTGTAAGAAACATGCCGACAAATTTTATTCTCTGACACACCCCGAGTAATCTGACTGTCTATATCTTTTTGCAATATCTGCAATAATTTGCACATCGATTGATTCAACTGCTGCATTGCAAGCGTTCCATCAGAGCTAGATTGTTCACAGCGAGCAATATATCTAGATAATTCATCTAATAAACGTATAGATGCTCGCGGCGATTGGCCCGAGAGCTCTGCGCATAGCATGTCAATTGTTCCCTTTTTTGCCCACGCAATGCCATGCTGAGAACGTACATGATCGATAAAATAATCAATACTAGCATCTTCCCACGGCAACCCGGTTGTTAACTTCCCATGATCATCTTTTGAATGATGAAAGAAAAATCGCTGATCTTTATGGTGTTTTAACGCCATTTCTTCTGTAATCACCATGCCGCCATGTAAAATAGTTAAATCACTGCGTGTCAGAATACTTGCAACACGCACATCATCCTGATGATCCAGAATAATAATCGAAGACAGCTCTCTTAAACCAAGAAAAATTGCACGCCATGTTAATTGCAGGTTTAATTGTTGCAACCTCTTTTTCAGTGCTGTGTTAGCCCCACAAAAAACAAATATTTTTTCATACTGACATTGCTGATCTTGCGTTAACTGAGCTAGTAGACCAGCACAATCAACTGTGTCATCTCCTCCAACACTACTTAACATCACTGAAGCTATTTTTTCATGGGACTGAATAACAATCTCATAATCTGCTGCATCGCTTCTCTGAATTTTAACCACCACCTGATCTATCGAAAGACTATCTTGTAATGGTGTATTGTTAAATGCTGGACGTATCATGGGATTTTTATGCAATGAAATTTCTTGAATACTGGCAAATGGTCGATTAGTATTGTCCAGCAGCGCTAATGATGAGTCGTTAAGATTGATCCCACGAAGGTGCAAAATACTTCGCTCAATCGTATGCAAACGCGACAGGGCATGTATATAATGCTGCGCACCGCTCGTCATGATATCACTCATATATTGGTAAACCGCCACCGTGGCCGAGTGCATGTTATTATATTCTATTACTGCACTACAAATTGCATCTAATGATATCATTTGTGTCGTGATAATTTCTGTATAAGGCGTACCAGCAATACGTGCCACGTTTAATTGATTGAAGATGAATTGTTTCACAGTTTGATAGTATCGCCCCTCAAAAGCAGTTTGCTGATCAACCATATTTTTGGATTGTTTGGGTTTCGTGCGTCTGATCAAAATATTGTAAATCGCTACAAAAAGATAGCCGTCACCATAAACATCGAGCAGCATATCGATATAACAACGTTTTTTAGGTTGCCCTGCAACATTTAACTGCCCCTTATTAATCGCAATCATCTCGCGTCGCAGCGTCTTACGATCAGGTATGACGGGATAATTTGTCAATCCAGTAGCTGCGGCAATACTTGCGCTAATACCAGGGATATCGTTCATAAAAAATGATGCGGTTAACAAAGCACGTCCGAACGAATCGTATTTTTCATCTTTAAGCAGCCGTGGTGTATGTTCAGGCAGCACAACGCCTGCTTCACGCAAAGTATGTGCGATCGCTTCAATTGCGACATTACAACCAGCACCACCACTTGTGCCAATTAAAAGCGGGCGCTGCGTTTCGATAGCTTGCAGAGAAACGCCAACCTGTGATCTTTCGCGTACTAATGACATAATAATGATATAAAATATATACTAAAAAAGTCCCATTGCATTTACCATAAAATGCTCTATGATTCTCGCAACACATATAACATAATCCACTCAGCAATGAAACAATATATCAAACTTCCGAAAGATTTACCAAATGACCTTTCAGGATTAAAGCCGGGCGATATTGTATTTTTTTTAATGCTACCGTATAGAAAATCACTTGCGGGCAAAGCCTCTGATACGTTCGTCAGGATCTGGCAATCCTTTGTAGAGGGTGAGCATGGTCATAAAAATACAGAACATATCGGGGTGGTCGTTGACTTACCAGAGAAAAGCGATCAACCACAATTAGTGCATATTATGCTCAATCATGCGCATATTAGTGACGTCAAGAATGTCGTTGCACTCAATGGGCCCGATGCCTTCATGCGTGGCAGACAAATGATGATTTATCGCGCACGCGATGAAGCGGTTCGCCAAAAAATTGCAGATAACTTGAAAACAATCATCACAGAACAAAACGCGGCTGGCAATCAGTCAGCATTCATGCAAGCTAGATTTCGCTGGTGGATGATTGTTTGGGGTTGGATGAAGCGTATGATTGATAAAGCGGGATTGCGTTATACAAAATTTAAATCGCATCTTCTCCCGCCAACATCTAAACCACATCCTATTGCAAGCGCTACCATTTGTACTAACTTTATTGTGGATCTTTTAATTGAGGCCACAAGACGCGTAGATATAGCGAATCACAATCAACAGTTAAGCGAGGAATATAGCAATGTAGAGCCCTGCATGATGCTAAAATCGCTTCAATCCTATTTCCATAATAATATTCATTATGATGCTTATGTTTTGCCTGAACAAATCCGTGAAAAAAATTATACGGCCTTATTGAATAAACTTATGGGGCAAGTCAATCGTCTCATGCAAGTGCGTGGAACCAAAAAAAATAAATCGCTTAACAAAGCTGAGCAAATTAATCATGCTATTACAGAAGTACTAAATGCAAAGAAGATAATCGAAAATTATCAAACCGCGTTAGTATTGATGAAACAAATATTGCCCATTTTGCGTAAAAATACGGGACATAGTTTGAGAGTACCAACATCTTATCGCGTCATGATAAATACAATGAAAGCGCTTGGTATTTATCCAGAGTATTGCGCAAAAGATACGATTGATGAAACAGAGGTAACGATTACACAACATCTTGATGAACTGAAATATGGCAATCAAGAGCGAATAATTTACAAACGCTTCCGAGGGCTCGGATACACAGACCAGGAGGCACAGTATGAAGCCAAACCAACTGTTAAAAAATGGTGCGTCAATCATCGGCGTTTCTTGCAATGGTCTATTCCAACGATACTTGGAACAGTAGGATTATTTACATATGGCTTGATTCATACAAAACAAACAGAATATCGCAATGCTGCTATCGGATCTGGCTTTTAAAGGACGCATGCCGCCATGTCAAACTGGAAAAAATTCACGATCGCATTCACAGAAAGCTGGTTGGCCTTTTTTATTGCGACATTTGCAATTGCACTCTATTTTAGTCGTATTACCACCTATGATCTCACAACTATCCTCATCTCAATTGGTGTGATTGGACTGTATTTATTCGTTCTTATTTTCTGTATCCATCGATTAGTAACACGTTTACCTATTGCAGTGCTCATGTTGCTCGTACCGATTGCTCCACTCATGATTCTCTTGTTTCTAGTCGCATCGTTACCGATTATTCAGCGGCTATCATCATGATGATCCAACAAACTACGAATGGTTGTCATGCCAGCATGCTCCTAGCTGGCATCCATCTACCTAATGTCTGGATGCCAGCTAGGAGCATGCTGGCATGACACGTGCGTATAAGACTCGCATTTTAAAGCATGATGGATCTATCTACAGCACCTTATTCATTCATCGCCTGGAGCTCAATGTAAACCTCGGCTGGCGCAATCAAGAGCGCAGCAAAGAACAAGCTGTCTTATTAGACATGGCAATTAAATTTCCAACGCCTCCTGCTGCATGCACCACAGATCATTTAGAAGAATCAAGCTGTTATGCAACGTTAATTGAAAAAATTCGCAATAAAATTGCAATGGCGCAGTATCACTTAGTCGAACACTTAAGTGCCGAGATCTATGCCGTTGCAAAAACACATCTGCCAGATAACACCAAATTAACGGTACGTCTCACTAAATATCCAAGAATCAGTGGTTTAACGGGAGGAGTCAGTTTTCATTACGGCGATGAAGAGATAGAGATTACAAATAGCGATTGAACATACAAAAAAGGCACAATTTGTGACCCCTCCTCCCAAAAATACCAAACCCATACACCATTTACCTTAAGGTAACATTAAGACAAAAAACTATATTTCAACCAAACCCATGTCAAAAACTAGCATTTTTCGTGTACACAGATTAAACTAATGTCGTTATTTAAATGAAT
The DNA here is from genome assembly GCA_001801625.1 of Gammaproteobacteria bacterium RIFCSPHIGHO2_12_FULL_42_10. Taxonomy (GTDB): domain Bacteria; phylum Pseudomonadota; class Gammaproteobacteria; order DSM-16500; family DSM-16500; genus Aquicella. The sequence continues at coordinate 5,389 of MGYE01000078.1, read as the reverse complement.
TGTTTTACATAACTTAAAATAAACTTAACCCTGGGGTGGTACTAGCATATGTCAACGTCTCGCGAACAGCTCCTATCTGTTGTTACCGTAGATAGCGAATCTACGCTAACGGAACAAAACGAGCATAACTTACGTTTGCTGGCATTACAGCTTGCTCCGCTTTATATGGGTACACCACCGGTCCAAGCTGCCATCAGCAACTATGCCAACACGCAAAACGCGATTGGTAGTGCTATCGATAAACTTGACGTGGGCTATCATACCTTTTTGCGTTTGTGGGAAGTCTTTGGCAATGTTTGGCTGAATCAAGCAAACAGCGATTCAGATCGCCAAGACAGCTCTTTTAATCAAATCACACAAGCGCGCCCAGAAATAGCAACGCTGTCTGCCCTGCCATTCATCATTGGTTTTGCGATACATTATCATCAAGTGAATAACCAGCGACATCGACAAACGATCTTGTACCAAATGGCGCAATATCAAGCACTCACTCGCAGCAATGCAGAAGCGGTTGATGAAGCCCGCTATCGCAAAATCATGCAAGATCTTTTGGCGAGGGGAAAAGTAACCTTGCCGCACGCACAAAAAATCGCAGAACCTGCGGTAAGGGCACCTTCACGCGCTAAAAAGTATACGCCTAGTTTCTTCCCAAGCTGGAATGACTTCAAGGCAGATATCAAAGAAATTTGGAATTTCCTCACGCAAAGCGCGCTGATCTTCTGGCCAACCTGGATGATCGCCGTCATGATCGTCGGGTTTACTGCCTCTTATGCCTTCCCAGTTTTGCTATTCATTATTCTTGCCACGTTTGCGGTAAGTAGTGTGCTATATGGCACCTTTAAATACCTTAAAAAACGACAGGAAAAGCGGGAAAAATTGCTATCCCCAGAGGAACTAAAAAACCTTAAAAACACACAGGCGGAAGTCGCACACCTGACGCCCCGACTCTTGCAACGCGCCAATATGAAGCTTGTGCATGGCAAATTCAAAAAATTGTTTGCACCCGCAGACAACCAACAACCTGCACATGAAAAACATACTGTCAAGCGTGTCGCGACACCTTATGCTGTCGGCGTAATGAAGCAGGATCACGTTGTCGTCTTGTTGAAAACAAAGCAATCTGAAGCCGCACCTGTCATGACAACTGCGCAAACAGAATGCAAGTACGAAGACATGGTCACTACATTAGAGCAAGCCAAGGTTGGTAAGCACATTCTAAATGGTAAGCACACTCGCCGCACCCATCTCGCGTTTACTGGGATCATTATAGCTATTAACAACTATACGCTCGCCGCGTTCGTTTGGTGGTTGGTTGGATCGACCTTACTTACACTTAGCTTCGTAACAGGTCTTACACCCGTCCTTGTTGGTATCACAATCGGCGCAGGCTTTTTGGGTAATCTTGCACTTGGCAATTTACTGCCTGCCATCAGTACAATTTGCAGCGCACTCTTTGGTATTGTCCAAGGCAAACAAGCAGTGAATGCACTCGCCAAAAAAGAACGTGAGTTTGTAGCCACAGCTTATGCGCAACTTTCTAAACCTTATGAGGTGAATAACAAGAAATGGCTTAAGGAAATCAGAGGATGCGATGCTGATACGCCTGTTTCTTGCCAAGAAGCTTTTGACTATTTCTACGCTCAAGTAGAAGAAAAGAAAGCAGCCATCGCTGATGGCCTCAAGAAAAAACAACAAGAGTTGTCGAAGCAATCCAAAAAAACCTTGTCAGAACAAGACAGCTACATCCTCAATCTTAGGTTGAAGGATATCAATGTCTACAATGACCGTTTTTTTAGAACACAGGAGTTGTCATCTTCCGTTGGCACCAAGATCAAAAAAGTTGCCTTTCGGTTGTATAAGCTAATCAATGCAGCACAAACATGGATATTTGTCACACGTTCGCTCTTTCTATATGGTGCGGCACTGGGTGCTTTTTGTCTCTTGTTTGGGCCTGCGTCGCCCTTTGTATTTATCGCAATTGCTACGACCATGGCGATCGCGGGATTGACCATCCGTTGCATACAGATGCATCTCGATAAAAAAGCCAATAACCAAAAGGCTTTCATCGAGAATTTTGATGATCGTATCAGCTACCTCAAAAAGCAATACAAAGAACTGAGCACACTTGAGGTTCACCTGTCAGCACAAACGCACTCTACGACTGCTGAGGTTCAGTTGCGTACATGTGCAAATAGCGAAAGGCCAACGCACCACGTTGCAAACGCAGCGATTCAACCTGCCATTGGCAATCTCAATCGCGATCATAGTGTCGGACCACTCTTCTCAGAGATATCTAAAGCTGGGCAGTCAGCCGTAGGTAGAGAGCAACCACATCAACTCATCATAGCAACCCCTTAATATAACGCTAACGCAGCGATCCCCCTCTCCTCCCACGCTTTCTGTGGGAGGAGAGGGATGGGGAGAGGAGGGCAGTCTCGCTCAATTAACCCCGCCCCACGCCATAATATTCAAATCCCGCGGCACGCAATTGCTTAGGATCATACTGATTACGCCCATCAATCACCAAATGACGGCGCATCAAATGCTTCATCATCGCAAGATCAGGATAGCAGAAAGGTTTCCACTCAGTGACTAAAATCAAGGCATCAGCTTCTTTCAATGCATCGTATTGATGATCACACAACACCAATTGATTAGAAGCAAGCCATGTTTGTGGAAAAATTTGACGCGCATGGGGCATCGCAACAGGATCGTATGCCATCATATGCGCACCATGCTGCATCGCTTCTTCAATTAAAACAAGCGAAGGCGCCTCACGCATATCATCTGTCCCTGGCTTAAAAGAAAGTCCCCAGATGGCCAGTTTAATTTGCGAAAGATCTTCGCCAAAAATCTGCTTAATTTTATTAAACAAAAACTGCTTTTGTAAATGATTGCGCACCTCAACAGCATTTAGCACTAAAGGATCAACACCATGTTGTTCCGACATCTTAATCAACGCACGAATATCTTTTGGAAAACACGATCCTCCATAACCACACCCTGCTTGCAAAAAAGCAGGACCAATTCTTGCATCAGAACCCATCCCAATACGTACTTGTTCAATATCCGCCCCCATCTTTTCACAGAGCAAAGCAATTTCATTCACAAATGAAATACGTGTTGCCAGCATCGCGTTCGCTGCATACTTGGTCATTTCAGCATCTTTAATATTCATAAAATAAAGACGCTCTGGATGGCGCAAAATAGGTACATATAAATCTAACAATATTTGCTTGGCACGTGCTGAATCAAGTCCTACGATCACACGATCTGGTTGCATGAAATCATCAATCGCATTCCCTTCACGCAAAAATTCAGGGTTACTAGCTACATCAAACACAATCGGTGAGACGCGTTTATCTAATTCGCGCTGTATCACAGCTGCCACTTGATCTGCCATACCAACCGGAACAGTTGATTTATCAACGACAACACAATAATCATTTAGCGAAGCACCAATATGTTCTGCAGCGCGCAACACATATTTCGTGTCTGCCAGACCTGTTTCATCGCTTGGTGTGCCCACTGCAATAAAAATAATATTAGGCAACATCGACATCTCATTTAGATTCATTGCAAAATGCAAACGATCTTGTGCTGCATTAGATGCAATCATTGCATCTAAACCCGGCTCATAAATAGGCACAATACCTTGCTGCAAATTTTTAATTTTTTGCTCATCTACATCAATGCAAGTCACATGATTGCCTAATTCAGCAAAACATGCGCCCGTCACGAGTCCCACATAACCTGCGCCAATGACCGCGATATTCATTGTTTCCGCTCCTGCCCTACCCGATAAATATAAACCCCATCGCCACGACCATCTTCAAATACCTTGATTGGCAACATCGCAACAGATTGCAACATCTGCATCTTCGACACCCGCTCTTCTCGATTAATCAATAAAGCAAGATAATCATATTGCTTCACATCCGTCGCCAATGTCGTTGTTAGATCATGATAAGCATCCCACTGCTTAAAAATGCCTTCTTTAAAATGCTGTGAATAATACATCAACTGATAGTCATTCGTATAAAGCCTTGCAGTAGATGGCACGGTATGCGCTAACCAATCACCTGCTTCACGGATATAGATTTTCGAATGTCCAAAGTGAAATAACCCACCTAACGAAGTGAGTACAATGAAGCCCAGTATACACATTGTCAGCACACGGCGCTTGACACTGCCCCAAGCACAAATAGATTGTAACGCAAAGGGTACCCACAACATCAGTACAAGCGATAGCGCAATCAGATAACGACGCGCTAAAAATTGATGCTCTACAAAAAAAATAAAAGTAACGACAATATTTACCAAAATATACCCAATCATCACGCGCGATTGCATCACGGAAAAATGTGCTATTTTATTGATCCAAGCATAGAGAATACATCCAGCATAAACAAAAGATAAGTTATCAACCACATTGAAAACATAAGCGATGATCAGCAACAACCATGTCATTAAATCCGTATCTCTTGCGCCCGCTTGAGGCAATACGTAATCATGTATTGCATTTGCCATCGTGCGATAACCCTGCATCAACAAAGATAATCCATGTGATAGATGATGAAAGATCTCAGCTACGCGACCGAATGACTGCAGTGTATGCGTTGCGCTCAATAACCAATACAAAATGAGCCCCAACAATAAAACAATTAAAGGCACATTCAGCAAAATAAAAGCTTGAAAACGAGAACGCCAAGCAACCATTGGCATCATCCAGGCAATGAGCGGCAACAACAAAAGAAATGCTACACCTTCAATGCGAAAAAGGGTAGCGATCAAGAGGCTCATACTCGCTAAAAAAGCATAAAACAACGTCATCCCGCGCAGTGTAAAGCGCGGGACCCAGTGTCTTTTCAAAGCGATAGGTTGTGTAAAGGCACTGGGTCCCACGCTAAAAGCATGTGCGGGATGACACATGTCATCTCGATGACAAGCTGCTTCTCCCTCAATGCAACACCTAAAAAACCGCAACATAAAAAACAACGACACTAAATACCCACACCAAAACCCATGATCTCGAATAATCTCTAATCGCAAAATATTAAATGTATGCGCGAGCAATATCGTTATTGCAGCGAACCACATCGTAGGCACTGAACCACCTAACTCATCAACAATCGCAATAAACATGGCAACAGAAATTGCAGAAAAAAACCCATTTAATAAAAAAGCAGATGCTGTATACGTAAGATGCGTCAACGACGTCACTGTAAAAATTAAAATAGAATAAAAAGGCCATGCCGCTTGTGGACAAAGATGCATGGCACTATATAAGGAAGCTTTTGCTAATAAAGCAGCGCTATACAAATAACAGATTGCATCGGGGTTGATAACAGTTGCGCGTAAGGCGGCTGAGTAGGAAAGGATGAAGCTG
>MGYE01000077.1 GCA_001801625.1 Gammaproteobacteria bacterium RIFCSPHIGHO2_12_FULL_42_10 | reverse complement strand
TTTGGCATTTAGGTGGTACCTTAGGATATATGTCGTTGATGACTTGGTTGACTTGTAATCAAGTCGTGGTTGCAGCGAATGTGGATCATTTGACAACATCCTATTATATTTATTTGTTGACACGTGATGTTGTGAGTTATATCCAAGCAACGAGCCCAGACAAGCAATGCCATGCTATGCGTACAAATAGTAAAATGAGTAGTCACCACACGGATATTTTCAAATATGACATTCCAACGTTCCATTAGCACAGTCAGTTTATTGTTGGCAGGCATTAGTAGTGTGATTGGGTCTGGCTGGTTATTTGGACCCCTATATGCTGCTCAAATTGCAGGGCCTGCCGCATTACTTTCTTGGCTGATTGGCGGCTTTTTAATGATTATTATCGCCTTTACCTTTGCAGAGCTTGGAAGTGCATTTCCTGTTGCAGCAGGTATGATTCACTTTGCACAATCAAGTTACGGGCCGTTAGTCAGTTTTTTAGTCGGTTGGATGGTTTGGGTATCGAGCGTTGCAGTTGCTCCTGTTGAGACGTTAGCGCTCATTCAGTATGCCTCAAACTATCTACCCATGTTGATCCAAAAAGTGGATAACATGCGCGTACTCACCCATAGCGGGATGGTGGTTGCTGCGTTTGTGATGTTGATTATGTGTATATTAAACTACTATGGCGCATTGTTTTTTAGTCGGTCCAATAATCTGATTACAGCGATTAAATTAATCGTTCCTAGCGCAACCGTGATTGTGCTGCTTGTATCGCATTTTAGCCTGGCTAATTTTACATTGAGTGCTGGCCACGGCTTTATGCCGGATGGTTGGCACGGCATATTAGCAGCGTTGCCATTAGGTGGCGTCATTTATTCTTTTATTGGTTCTAATACCGTTGTGCAATTGGCAGGTGAAACAAAAAATCCGTCACGCAGTATTCCAATTGCGTTGATCGGTTCAATGGTATTTTGTGCCATTTTATATGCATTGTTACAAATTGCTTTTATTGGCGCATTAGATCCAGGCACGGTGAGCGCAGGATGGTCCAACTTGCATTATACCGGTGATAACGGCCCATTTTCAGGCATCATGCAGGCGCTGGGTTTGGGTTGGTTTGTGATGTTGATTTATGCAGATGCGATTATATCGCCATTTGGGACAGGTTATGTATTTACAGCATCAACAGCACGTGTCAGTTATGGGTTGAGTGATATTGGATTCTTGCCGATTGGTTTAAAAAAGCTCACTAAACGCGGTATTCCGTTTCGTTGCTTAATGCTTAATTATGTTGTTGGGCTACTTTTGTTTCTTCCATTTCCTGCTTGGCAAAAATTGGTTAGCTTTATTATTTCTTGTTTTATCGTGTCATATATTATCGGCCCTATCGCTCTGGTTGCGCTTCGCAAGATTAAACCTGAAACACATCGGCCATTTCGTTTGCCCTTTCCCTTTGCAATTGGGATGATTGCTTTTTATATTTGCAATTTATTGATTTATTGGACAGGTTGGCAAACTGTTTATCGTATGATGATCGCGCTTTTAATCGGCGTTATCTTTTTTGCAGGCTATTGTTATCGTCATCGTGTGGCTATTTGGAAAAGTCAGTGGCAAACTTCATGGTGGATTGTGCCTTATTTTGTGGGTATGACCGTGATTTCGTATCTAGGTACCTTTGGCGAAGGCAGAAATATTATTTCATTCGGCAACGATTTCTGGGCGATCGCCTTGTTGACGGTGATTATTTTTGTTTTGGCTATCCGGTCTGCCGCGCATATCCGAGACAATATGATCATGACATACTAAGATGAAATAGACAGTCATCGACAAAGGAGTGGGTATAGTCATTCAACACTGTTCCTGGAGTAGATGATGTCAGACAGCCGAAAAATTGTAATTGATACTAGTGCCCATGCGTTGAGTGTCAACTCTCACGATAAAGCTGAGATAGGCATGGAGGGCGTGCCGGGCCTTGATGGTTTAAATGCTCAAAATATTCGAATAGCTTTATCATTTCAGTCGGGCTCGCTTCATATCGTTTATAATGATGCACAACCTATTACGCTTGAACCCACCATTCCCTGCAGCATTTTTTTAACAGCTAATGGCGGACATGCTACGCGGGGCGGTGATGGGGGAGACGGGCATCCAGGCGAGAATGGTATGTCCGGTGCTGATGCCACAGAGCAGATGCCAGGCCAACCTGGAACGAATGGAACAGATGGAGCAAATGGAATGGATGGTGGCTCAGGCGGTCATGGTGGACATGCCGGGGATATTACTGTTTGCGTTAACGAAGTGGATGCAGATCTATTGTGTTTGATAGAAGAGATCGAGCAAAAGGGTGGGCGGCATGGGGAAGGTGGTCAGCCTGGCCAGGGCGGTCCTGGTGGTTTGGGTGGTCCAGGCGGCATTTATTATTCTTGGCGCCCTGATTCGTGCCATCCTGCGCCTCATAATATATCGCATCTTGAAACATGGACGATGGGCGGCGGGACGAATGGGTTGCCTGGCATGCAAGGCAATAGGGGCGTATTGGGAATGGCGGGGAAAGACGGGCGTAATGGTCGTACAACCTTTATTCTGCAGGATGAGCGTGGTGAGCTTGGCTATTCTACAATGTATTCCAGGTCTTATCAGTTACAAATTGAAGGTTTTGTTGTTGAAACTTCAAATGACGGCATCAACGAGCCTGGAGAAACACTCGCGGTTAAAAATATTGCTCTGAAGAATGTTGGCAATATGTCTACGCCCGTACAGCATCCTTTTATCATTACAGGCATCAGTAATGATTGGATTTCATTTGACGAGACAGGGCTGCCAATACGCGATCCTATTTTGCCAGGGCAATGCTGTGTTTTGCCAGGTCGTTTGTTATTTAAGATTAAAGACACCGCTATTATTGCAGACAATCATCCACTGAATATTGATACGGCTATTACACTAGTAGCTCGATCACCTAGGTTGAATAAAGTAATCACAGTCAGCGAATCGAAAATATTAAAGATTCAACATCCCGTAACGCTTACCGTTTTTTGTGATAAACAAGCAATGATTCAAGATGAAACACCGCCTATTGTGTTGGCAATTAAAAATTGTTCAATGCGGGCTATTGATGCGCGTCTTTTTCGAGTTGAGCTAACAGCTGATCATCATTCCGTCTTCATTCAGAATGTTACAGGTGAAAAAAGTGAAATTTCTTCTCAGTGCTTTGAATGGCAACAATCACTTCCAGCGCATGAGTTAGTCGTTATGTCATCAGGTACGTTGGATTTATCCAGGCTTTGCTTACCCAATAGTTATACGACTGTACGATTGACAGCAATCTTATCCGTAGGCGAGTGGGTCGATTCGTCGAGTTTAAGAGCAATTCAAAAACAAACTGTCAATTTGCATGTCGCCGAACCATATCAATATCATTCTGATGCGCTTGTTACGCTGATTGTTGATGAAGATATTGATGCCAAAGTTATTGAGAGCTGGACTCATCGATTAAAGAATGTTTTTGGATCGCACGTTAACGTCTGTGATATTTCATTATATGGTGGCATAAATTATTTTTTTCACCATCAGCCAACGAGCACAAGGCAGAGTTTGACACAATCGTTTGCTGGTAAAATAGTGGTAATTTTTGATAATTTGTTTAGTGATGAGGGCCATCATGCAAGACGCGCGACTCACTATCTCAATTCAACAGATATTTTTAGTTGGGCACAACAGCATCATGTAAGAACTTATGTGATTGGTAATGATTTTAAATTAAAAGAGGCCTTGATGCCTGAGTTGCCGCAAGCAATTGCACGATATGCTACAACGAAAGCTTTAATACGGGCTTTGAGAGTTGGTAGAAATGATGATGGATATCAGCTAAGCGTAACATGCCCACGTCAATCGAGTGACCAACAGAATAGAATGACCATTCAAAAGCAAGCGAATCGTTTAGAGAAAACGCTCATTAAGAAATTTCCTGAAAAACGATTTTTTACTTTTTTTTCTTATCATGTCGTGCAACATGCTGGTTTAATCGAAGTGCGAGCAGGACTAGACGTCAACAAAGCACATGTTATTTATAAAAATACGACTGATTATCACGGTAAAGGCATCGATATTTATAATCTTTTCAAGTTAATGCCTTTTGTGTTAAAACTCAACAAAGTGCCGAGTTATTTGAATAAACAAGAAGAAGTTGCGCTCTTGAAAGCCATTCTCTCTGATTTGGCTGATGAACAGATTGCGATGAGGCGCGTGTCATTAAACGGTGTATTTTCTAAAATACAATTGCGTAGTCACTTGAGCCATCTGATGTATTTGACATCTTTTAATTTTGAACAAATATTACAAAATGATCATGGCAAGATTTTCCTAAAGAAATTATTCTTTCAATTGTCTTGTTTCGTCAATAAATCGCCCAGTGGGAGCGGTGCATTTTTTACGATGAACCCTAATCGCAATGTCATAGCTGTTTGCAATCAAGCGATTCACGCATGGATGAAAAAACACAAGCAAGCGCTTGGTTCAACCGATCAAAGCATCAGACAGGACATACAATATTACAATCATTTGTATGCTGATCTCGACCCTGTCGAATTGCAGGCGAAATTTGCAAGACCCTATTTGACGGAGTCGGTCATGCAGGATAATTGGATACCGGTTGATCCAGCGCTGGATATTCATACGCTGCCTGAAATATTGTCTGCTGTAGTGGATGCACCTGTTCATCAAGATCATTTTTCAAATGAGGCAGAGAGGCTGGATGCGATTTATCAGGCGGAGAAGCGAGTGGGTGGGTTGGTATTATAAGCCGCTTATTTCACTTCATTCTCTGATTGTTCTACAATGGTTTTGTACAATCGTTCTGCGATGAGTCCCGCCTTCCATTTTTCTTCCGCATCTTGACCAATCGTGTGACCTTGTTCGCGCACCATTTTACGCACAGCGCTGGTGATGGTGAGAGGATCTGCCGCTAATAGCAGATCACGTACCTTTTCATCAAAAACCAAATATTCGCGCAATGCAACGCGTTTGCCGTCGAGTGTGGGGACAAGACGTTGCGAAATCACAACGCGCACCGTTTCAATGATGTCGACCGCACGACTTTGCCGTTCTTCTGTGGGAAATGTAATCACCAAACGTCGTATGGTTTCTGCGACGCTATTACTATGTAAGGTTGTATAAACCGGATGACCCGTCATTGCAGCTTCCATAACAGCGCCGATGGTTTCAGGATCGCGCGCTTCACCTACTAAAATTAATCGTGGTTTACGGCGCAATGCATTACGTACGCCCGATGCAAAGCTAGGAAGATGTCTCGGAATTTCAGATTGACTGACAACACTGGATAGTTTTTCGATATTATCGAAAACAAATTCAATAGGTGCTTCATAGGTTAATATTTTGCGATGGCTTTCGGCGTTTTCGACAATATTGCGAATAATGGCGGCTAGTAAAGTGCTCTTACCAGAACCTGTGGCACCTGTTACATAAACAACCCCTTGTTCGGGCGTGAGACTATCGAGTAATACTTGGGGTAATTGCATACTATCTAGTGTGGGTGGATCACCGGGGATTGATCGTGCAGTGATCTGGATGCCATCATGACCTTCAACTTGACAACCCGTACCATTAATACGAAATCGATAGCGATCAGAGCGATTAGGGCGAATTTCATAATGAGTATCGATATCTTTCCCAGATGCAATGATAGTCGTTGCGTTAGGACCATATATCGCATTGATTATTTCGCTGACCTCAATATTAGAGAGACGTCTCCGTGTGATTTTAACTAAGCGACCATAAATTTCTGCAAGAATAGGTTCGTTTGTTTGAAATGTGATATCAGAAGAACCCAATTTCACTGCATGCATTAGGATTTCATTGGTTGATTCGATGGATAATCGGGTTGGTTCTTGAGGAAAGAGATAGTCAGTCATGATTTTTCACCACAACAGCTTGCCAATGTTCACTGCTAGTTTGTAGTGCAGGTAACGCGACAATGCGCAGCACTTGATCGTTGATATTCATGTTTTCACTATCTCCTGTTACGCCGAGTGAGGTACGCGAAACAAAAGGTGGACTAATCATATGTTCTTCTAATAATTTTCGATACAAGATCATGCCTCGGTAATCACGTTTTAAGCGTGCTAAGTTTTGCTGAAAGATACTGTAAGATTGTTCGATTCCTTTTTGCCAACCTTCTTTGGCGCTTTGTCGCCAGATTTTTTGCTCATCAAAATTTTTTGGTAAGAGTGTTTTGTCAGGTAAGGTAGGTTTGCTGTAAGTTTGTAAGAGATAATCTCGCCAATTAGGGGGTGTGGTTGCAAAGTGCGCTTGTGTGATAATTTTATAACTACGATCTGCAACGCGAATTGTGTTGGGATCGGCAAGATTTAATGTGTTATCGCCTTGTTCAAGGACGGGTGGCATGACGCCGTGATTTAACACGAGCACATTGAAATTGAAAATGCTATCAAGATATTTACGATCTTCGTTGAGTTTGGCATTCATCTGCTCGGAGGCCCAAGCTAAAGAACCTTGAGCGCCTAAGCTCATAGCCGTATCTGATAATGCTTTTGAGCGTATGCCGCTTAATGAGGAATCAGTATTTGAGGAATGCAATACAGGTGGCGCTTTAACATTTTCAAGTTGTGATAAATTCGTTGTGTCAACGTCAGAGAGTGGGCGCATGTTGCTGCATGCGACCAGTGACAACGTCAGATACAGCAGGCCTATAAAAGGCAGCAGACACTGCTGCATAAAAAGTTTAATTCTTTGCATAACGCAGCTCAATGACACGCGTTTCTGGAAAAACAATAATAGACGCGCGTTTACCACATTGATAGCCGGTATCACGCAAGACATCAGCCAACATGACGCGATTTGCATAGACAGTGACAAGAATGGGAATGGCGGGTGGTGTGCCAAGCACACGCACACGATAGTTACCCGCTCGTGCAATTTGTTGTAATAGCGGTTCGACCGGCCCAGACCAATCAACACTGGTGACGCCGCCCATACCGTAAGAGGCGGGCGATGGTGGTGCTGAGTAGGGCGGCAATGGATGCGCTGCTTGCGCAGTTTCTGCAAGATCTGACGTTGCACGACTCACTGAATAGGAAGCCTCCGCCAAAGAATTTTGTGGTTGACTGAGATCATATCCCGACGGTGTTTTGGGGATAGCGCAAGCGAATAAGATGAATGAGAGACATACTATTAGAGTTGATTTTAACATGTCAGATGCTATTCCTTTTGTGACAGACATTCCAATGTCATCGCCTGTGTGTGATCATGCCATAACCCTAGCGAGAATATTTAACCATGTTATAATATTGTCAAGGAGCGTGTCTATGGCGCATTGGCGTGATTCGGCAAGACCTGTCAAATTGTGGGTAATGGATTTCAGAGCAGCTTTCCCTCTCTTGGTTTTTCTGTTACACATTCGCTTATGGACTTTTATGCTGGCTGTTGCCGCAACCGTTTTTTTTGCATTGTTAGGACGATTTGGATTTACGGTGGCTGTTTTTTCGCGCTGGATTAGGTCCTACATTGCAGGTCCACGTAAGATTGCTCAACCATGGTGGAAGGTATAGGATGCCAACTGTCGATATTTCAGTCATCATGATCAAAATAGCAAGAGCCATGAATGGTAACTATACGCTAAATGGACGCCCATTGACGCTTGAAGAGGTATTTTCACCAACAGGGTTGTTGCCTGGCATCGCGCGTCGTGCCGACCAACTGAGCTCACTTTGTCTCGGATACGGCATCGGCGCAACTTTCGAAGAGACGACCGATTCAACACTCGGCAATAAAGTGATTTTTGATGAGATGACCCCCCAAGCATTACGACTACTCTGCCTGATCGACGCATTAGGTGAATTAATGCGTGGCACCCCCAAAGGCGGCGTTACTGCCCTAGATCAACTAACCTACGACTAATCCCCTCTTCCCAATCATGATTAAATAATTTCACCAGTCCATAATTCTGTTAAAAAGATTCGCCATGGTAACACTTGAATACACAGTCCATTATCTAACATGAGTTGTCGTTTCTTTGCGTCTTGTGAAATGACTATAGGTTTTGTTTGTGTGTGCTCTTCACAGAAAGCGATTAAACCCTTTAAATCTTCTTTATGTACTTGCTCGCTCAATTTAACTTCTATAGCAACAACTGCATTACCTAAAATATAATCCACTTCCAAGCCAGTTTTTGTGCGCCAATAGCTAATCTTATAACGTTTACGCATAATGCCTAGATAGGCACTCAGCTCCATTAAAATAAAATGTTCTAAACTTTTACCAGCAACCACACCCTTTAATTGCGTAACAGATTGTCTCGCCAAGTAATTCGCGACCCCCACATCAAATAAATAGAATTTTGGTGTAACAGAAATCAAGTCACGTTTAATTTTTTTTCTATACGGATAAATATAATAACCCAACATCGTATCAACTAGAATTTGATAAAAACCATTGACTGTCGTGCGATCTACGCCGCAATCTCTTGCGATATTACTAGCATTAATCATGTCACCATTTGATAAACCAGCAATATCTAAAAAACGCGCAAACCCTGCTAGGTTTCTGACAAGTCCTTCATTGCGAATTTCTTCTATCAAATAAATATCAATGTAAGATTGAAGATATTCATTAATCAAGCCAGGCTCTGCTAAATAGTGGTTAGGAATGAGCCCATGTTGTAAAGCACGCAGCAAATCAAATTTTGGGATTTCTGCTGAAACAAGTGGGAAAAAATGATACTTCCATGCTCTTCCACCTAGTAAATTCGTTGCATGAGTTGCAAGTTTTCTCGCACTAGATCCGCATAAAATAAATTGTGCTCGTGTATGCTCAATCAACCAATGTATTTCATTTAATAATTCAGGAAGCTTTTGTACTTCATCAATAATAATGGGTTGATTCAGGGTTTCTGGTTTTAACGCCAAAATTTCTTCGCGTAAAAGCCAGGGCGACTTGGTTAGTCGAGCTACTTGATAAGTATCTAGTAAATCGTAATAAGTGGCTTGCTTAAAAACACTAGCCAAAAAACTCGATTTTCCCGTTTGCCGCGCACCCCATAGAAATGCTGATTGTTGAGCAGGAAGAGTCATTGCCAATATACGCTTAAACATCAATAATTACCAAATGCAGTTTATATCATCATATAGTATCACTAATTAATGTTAAAAACCACATTTAGTATGTTATGTGACAACCTGGGGAGTTACGATAAAACTAATAATTAGTTTTTAGCTAGAAATTCCCGCTAACTAGCTAGCGGGAATTGCTGGTTTTTAGCATAGATTTGCACGCCCTCGTTACGCTATATGGTGAAATATCCGGGCTAGCCAAGCCGACTCGATGAAAGCGAATTGTCGAGAAATTTGTTCTTGCCCATGCTGTTTATCCGGAATTTGTGCTAATAACTCGCTTGTCTAACAAAATTTTCAAAGCAAGTATATTGACCCATAAAAGTTAGTCGGACTTTGCCAATCGGACCATTTCGCTGTTTAGCAATGAGAATTTCAGCAGTCCCTTTATCGTTACTGTTTTCGTTGTATACTTCATCGCGATAAATAAATACGATTAAGTCCGCATCTTGTTCTAAAGCGCCCGATTCTCGTAAGTCTGACATGATGGGGCGTTTATCGGCGCGTTGTTCTAAACCGCGATTCAATTGAGAGAGCGCAAGAACGGGGACAGATAATTCCTTGGCTAATGTTTTTAAGGAACGAGAAATTTCTGAAATTTCAGCTGTGCGATTTTCGTTGTGACCTGGTACCTGCATGAGTTGTAAATAGTCGACGACGATCAATCCTAGTTTGCCATGCTCTTTCGCAAGTCGTCTTGCACGTGCGCGCATTTCAGCTGGGCTTAGTGCAGGGGTATCATCAATAAATAACGGTGCTTCGGATAGCATGCTGACCGTTGAGCTCATTCTTGGCCAATCTTCATCTGCCAGTTTACCTGTACGCAAACGTAGTTGATCAATGCGGCAAAGCGAGGACAAGAGTCGCATGACAATCGATTCGCCCGCCATTTCCATACTGAATATTAAAACAGGCAAACGATTTTTGATGGCAACATTTTCTGCAATATTCATTGCAAAAGTCGTTTTCCCCATGGAGGGGCGACCTGCGATAATGACTAAATCAGAAGGTTGCAATCCAGAAGTCATATTATCAAAATCGTGATAGCCTGTCGGAACACCTGTAATGGAAGAATCAGAGTGAAAGAGCGTATCGATGCGATCCATCGTTTTAGCAAGGTAATCTTTGATGGTGACAGGCCCTTGTCCGCGAGAACCTTGTTCAGAAATTGCAAAAACACTGCGTTCTGCTTGGTCTAATAGTTCAACAATACTACGTCCTTCTGGATTGAAGGCATTTTCTGTAATACTACCAGCTGCTGAAATCAGTTGACGTAAAATAGCACGTTCTCGTACGAGATCTGCATAAGCCGCAATATTGGCAGCGCTTGGCGTATTATTGGCAAGCTCAAAAAGATAAACCTCGCCACCTGCTACATCCAGTGCGTTCATTTCGCGTAACATGGCAGAGACCGTTAACACATCGATTGGTTTACTATGTTCGGCGAGCTGACGCATGATGCGAAAAATGAGCTGATGATCTTGGCGATAAAAATCAGATTCTTTCAAACGATCGACGATGCGATCCCATGCTTCGGAATCGAGCATCAGTCCGCCTAAGACGGACTGTTCTGCTTCTAATGAATGAGGAGGTGTTTTTGCGATTTGCGTTGCAACGCGGCGTTTAGTGGGCTGTCGACTAATTGATTCCGTGTCCAATGCTGTATTTACCCCGTGGCAACGATAATGACTTTAATTTGTGCTGTGAGATCGCTATCTAACTCAACGACTACTTCATATTCGCCTAATGAGCGCAAACCGTGCGGCAGACGAATATCTCGTTTTTCGATGTCCATGTTGAGCTTTTTAAGCGCATCGATAATTTCTCGGACGCCAATTGAGCCGAATAATTTGCCTTCTTCACTTGCTTTTGCAGCGATCGTGACAGCGGGAATAGCTTGAATGGCTTGTTGTTTCTCCACTGCGCGTTGGTGGCGTTCTGCTGCGATCTTTTCTAATTCTACACGGCGTTTTTCAAATTTTTCAAGGTTGGCTGCAGTGGCATAAACGGCTCTACTTTGCGGAATTAAGTAATTTCTTGCAAAGCCTGGCTTTACTTTTACCTTGTCGCCCAACGTGCCTAAATGTCTGATTTTTTCAAGCAAGATCACTTCCATCTTATACTACCTCATATTATTAACTAACATTGTGCTCCCTCTCCTTCAGCGTTCTTTGCTGGAGGAGAGGGCTGGAGAGAGGAGGTATGATCATCACAGCCTCCGTCCCAGCCAACCCCTTTTTAATAAATAAAGAGGAAGAAGAGCGAGTCGTTACACTTTCTTTACGCGATGTCGTATATCAAACCCCGCATCGGCTAATGCAAAAATACCAACTAGCAGTAGGCTGGTTGGTAAAGAGATAAAAAATGCAATATACATCAGCCACAACCAGAACCATTTTGTTGGCTGTGTCAGTAATCCAAAGAGATAGTGTATCAAGCTTAGGCCCGCCATGCCAAATAACATATACAAAATGGGCATGATATCGAGCGCGACACTATTGCCAAGGTAGGCAAAGATGAGGCCTAGAACAAATAATCCGCTTGCCAGTTGGCTGAGACGAATCGTATGTAATTCTCTGCGTAGTAAGCCAGGATAAAACATGGCAGCTTGCCACCAGCGCGCAACGATGAGTTGCAAAATGGCATTGAATAGAATGGCCATGGTCATTAAACCAGTTGCATATTGTTTGGTGATGGCAATTGTTTCAAGTTGTGTTTCTGGTGAGACGAGAGCCTTGTTTGCCGCGATGCTTGTTAAAGCGGCTGCCTTTGTGTAGTACAGTTGTAGCTGAGCGCCCCACCAAGCGGCAATACTTGGGTTAATTAAGTGTGCGATACTGACAAATAACACGCCCATTAACGCAGCGATTTGTATGAGATTGCTCCAGCTAACTTGCCTTTTCAGCATACTGGCAAAGATCCAGGTCAAAACATTGCTAAGAACGGCAATCCCAATGGCTGCCAAAATAATGAGTGGCGCATCTTCTGCATGACCGCCAGATAAATAGAAGCTTGCGACATAAGGTAGCGTTGCGGCTAAGGTAAAAATGCCACCCTCTATGATGCCTTTGCGTAAGGTAATTAAACCTGCATATAGGATGCCAATAATGCCTATCATAGGGACAAAGGTGATGCAAAATACCAAAAGTATGGCAATTGCACGATGTCCCAATAAATAGTTCGTTAGTCGAAGCAGGCGCATGGGATGTTAGTTAGTGTCGGTCAGTGTAAGGTATTAAAGCTAGATATCGCGCTAGTTTAATAGCATTGGTTAATTTACGCTGGTACCGTGCTTTTGTGCCAGTAATACGGCTTGGGATAATTTTGCCGTTTTCCATAATAAACTTCCTTAATAAAAAGGCATCTTTGTAATCGATGTCTTTCATTTTGTTGGCTGTGAAGTAACAAACCTTTTTACGACGTGTATAAGTGGCCATGGTTATATTCTCGCTATTCTGTGTCTAAGTCGATGTAGCGGGGTTCTTTTTCCCGCATCATTGGAGAAGGTTCGGTAATTGCGTGATCTTTTGTGAGCACTAAATTACGGATGACAGCATCGTTATAACGAAAATGATCGTTGATCTCATTGAGAGTTTTTTGATCACATTCGATATTCATTAGTACGTAGTGTGCTTTCATGACTTTATTGATGGCATAAGCAAGCGGCCGTCTGCCCCAATCTTCTAGACGATGAATGTGGCCTTTGCGTTCCGCAATTAAATTGCGATAGCGTTCAGTCATTAGAGGTACTTGTTCACTTTGATCTGGATGCACTAAAAAAATAACTTCGTAGTGACGTAATACAGGTTGTGTTGCTTCAGTCATGCATGAGCTCCCTATGGGTTTGTAGCCGTGCTTAAATATTGTAAGACGGCAAGGAGGAATGGAGGCAGGTGATTCTATCGGAAGCGTGTGAGGTAAGCAAGCTTCTTTGCGCTTCTAACAGTGCTTCGACTCACTCTAGTGAATACTAATCTACAGCTCTAAAATCCCCTATGAGACAAAGTGAGCGCTGTTGTTTGCGGTGCGCCCACAGCCTTCGCTGATTGAGCGATCAGTTGCTGCTCTCTGTTGGGATCTTCTGCATTTGCACAGGTAGATAAATGGCTTTTAAAGCTTTTAGCAGAGTGACAGCCGTGCGTATTATGTTGGCGTGGGGTTAAATTCCTCTTATCGCAATTTCATCACAATCATGCTATATTTGCTCAAAATATATTCATAATGAATCCTTATATACCAGGATGTATGATGGACACAAGAAGCTTGTTTCCAGAT
>MGYE01000076.1 GCA_001801625.1 Gammaproteobacteria bacterium RIFCSPHIGHO2_12_FULL_42_10 | reverse complement strand
CGGTACGTGCTGCGTTAGAACAAGCGCCACCAGAATTGGCATCCGATATCGCAGAACGCGGTATGATTTTAACGGGTGGCGGTGCGCTACTGCGTAATATCGATCGCTTATTTATGGAAGAAACTGGCTTGCCCGTGATTATTGCAGAAGAGCCACTGACCTGTGTGGCGCGAGGGGGCGGCAAAACACTGGAATTACTTGAAACATCTAGAGTAGATTTCTTGCTGGCTGAGTAAGTAGCCTGGATGAAATCATATCCTTATTCAAGCTACGTTTGGTTGATACAACCATCATGAGGAACTGATTATCCGCACCATTTTTACTCGCAACAAACAATTGGGTTTGCATGCGCTTGTATTAGTCATCTTATCTGTTTCATTGATGATTTTAGATAGGCAAGTGGTTTGTTTTCAGTCAGTACGTGCTTGGCTTTCATTGTCTGTTGTGCCCATTCAGTATGTTGTTCACTGGCCATTGCAAGTTGTCAATGATATCGAAAGTCTGATTAGTACTCACGATAGCTTGGTGCGTGAGAATCTACAATTGAAGAGCGAGCAGTTGCTTTTGCACGCAGATCTTCAGCGATTAATAGCCATCGAGTCAGAAAACAATTACTTAAAGTCACTGATTCCCTCTTCGCAATCTATACAACGCAAAACATTGGTTGGTGAATTGCTAGCTATCAATGGCGAGCCCTATGTTAGGCGTGTCGTCCTCAATAAAGGCACACGTGATGGCGTGTATATTGGGCAGCCAGTTCTTGATGCAACGGGTGTGATGGGTCAAGTTGTACAGGCGAATTGGAACACCAGTGTCTTAATGATGATTAATGATCAAAAGAGTGGCATTGCTGTGCAAAATGCTAGGAATGGATTACGCGCGATCGCAGTTGGTGATAGTTACTTAGGTAAATTACATTTGATGTCTATTGCAAAGACAACCGATGTTCGGCAGGGCGATTTATTTGTGACATCAGGGCTCAGTGGATCGTATCCGTCCGGCTATCCAGTGGGTGTGGTATTTTCTGTGGTCAGAGATCCGACGCAGCCATTTTTAGACGTGACGCTTCACCCGAGTGCGCATCTAGATAGTAGCCGTCAGTTCCTGTTGGTTGGACGTGCATCTCATGCATCGTAACTTATGGATGGGCGTAACTTTATTGGGTGCGCTTATGCTCACCATTTTGCCTATGCCGTTATGGATGGCGTGGTCATCCCCCGCTTGGGTCTTGTTGACATTGCTTTATTGGACGATGAAGTTGCCTCATCGTATGTCGCTTGGTATTGTGTGGATAATAGGTATTTTGCTTGATTTATTAAGTGGCACACCGGTAGGTGAGCATGCGTTTGCACTGACTGTTGTGATGTATTGTGTTTTTCGAATCTATATGCGATTACGAATGTATCCTTTACTACAGCAGAGTTTAAATATTTTCTTCTTTGTGCTTTTATATCAGTTTCTTTTATATTGTATGCAAGGGTTTATGGATGATTTACCTAATAACCCTTTATATTGGCTGTCTTCATTGACGAGTATGTTGTGTTGGCCGTGGCTGTTTTTTTTGATGCGTGAAGATCAGCTTTCCTTGAAGCTGCATTGAGCGTGTATGAGTAAATGCTTTTCGGCGGTACGATGCTTAAAAAAATAGGTTTATATAGTTTTGCCTGCTTAACCATCTTGAGTGCTATTTTAATTATTCTCAGTGGGTTATTAACGCCTTCACTGGAACGTCATCGTGCCGATATTGAAATGCAGGTCAGTAATTTGCTTGAGATGCCTGTGAAGGTTAAGGCAGTTCATATTTCGTGGTATCAGTATCAACCAGACATTAGCTTAAACGGTGTCACTGTTTTTGATAAGTCGTCAAATGAACCTGTTTTGCAAATTAAGCAGGTACATGTTTTGATCGCCATTCCCACTAGCTTGTGGCAGCGTAAACCCATTTTTAATGGCATTGTTATTTCAGGCTCTTCAATTCATATCGATGAGAAATCAAATGGGGATATTGTTATACGCGGGTTTCCAATTATCGGTGGATTTAATGAAAAACCATATGAGCGTGAAACAAAATTTACGGATATGTTGCGCTCACTGTTAAAGCTGCCACAATTAATGCTAAATGATGTTGACTTGAGTTATATCGGAAAGACCGGCATCAGACGTTTTGTATCGCTTTATCATTTAAAGTTTCAAAACCAAGGCAACCATCATCAGATTTTAGGGAAGGCGATATTACGCCAGGCGCTGCGTACCATGGTAACGGTACAAGTGAAATGGGTGGGCGATGAAGTTGATCTTAATCAAATGAAAGCAGATATTTATCTTTCTACTACGAATCTTGCTTTGGCTGAATGGTGGAAGGGACATACATGGCATGGATGGTCATTAGATCAAGGGAAGGCAGATGCAACCATATGGACTGTTTGGAATCGAGGCCAGTTTGAACGTGTTCAATGTCAATTTGATTTGTATGGACTGGAATTAACGTCTCTCAGTGATCATGCAGTGCATAGCGTAGATCGCATACGAGGTGACTTTGATTTTAAGCGCGATGGTGAGAAGCAAATTTTTGCTGGTGAGCATATTGCAGTTGAATTTCCAACGCATGCTTGGCCGGAAACACATTTTTACTTAACGCTTCAACGAGATGTGACAGGTAAGCTTTCATCACTCGCCTTTCAATCTGGCTATATTAATCTGCTGGATGTACAAAAAATATTATTTTCATCTCAGTCTTTGCTATCTGATGCAGATCGTAAATTATTATCAGATTTGCAATTAACCGGTGATATCCAAGATGTTGACGTGCTTGCCAACGATTCTCCTCTCGACTTTTCACATCTTTCTTTAAAAAGTCATTTTACTGATCTTGGCATTGCTTCTTGGCATCATTTACCGTCTATGCAACATTTGACCGGTCTTTTGCAGTGGGATGGCCAGAAAGGCGTGTTATCGCTCACTCCTCATCATGCGGTTTTGCAATACAATGAGGTTTTTGAACGCCCAATCGTCCTGGATCAGTTGTCTGGTAAGCTATTTTGGCAACAGATTGCAGATAAATCTTGGGTGATCCATTTACAAAATTTAATGGCTTCCAATCAGGATATCACATTAAAAACAGAAGGCGCGCTGATGGTGCCACTTGCATCGCGCAGCGTTGTTGCGGATCTTAAAGCATCGTTTAGTGTACAAAATGCCTCCCACATTACTCATTATTTACCATTACGTCTTTTTAACCCGAATTTAAATACTTGGCTAAAACAAGCGTTTAAAGCAGGCACGCTTTCTGAAGGCTCGTTGATTCTGAATGGACCATTAAATGATTTTCCTTTTGATAAAAGAAAAGGAGCCTTTAAGATTTCAGGCTATGCTAATCGTGTGGATATGCGTTTTGCACCCGCTTGGCCCATGCTGACAGAGCTAGATGGTCGTATCACGTTTGCTGGGTACCGTATGGCAGTTGATGTGGATCGCGCGAAGATTTTAGACATTCCCATCATGCATGTGACAGGCGTTATTCCAGATTTAAATAGTGCGACTGCATCCGTTCTTTCTATTCACGCAGATCCTGTGACGACGGATTTTGCTGAAGCTTTTCGCTTGATACATAACAGTCCGCTCGAACAATCGTTTGGTAAACGTTTAACTGATCTTGCGATTACAGGACCTTTGCGCTTAACGTTAGCGCTGACAGTGCCGCTCGATGATCCTGAGAAAACTGCTGTGCAGGGTAATATTACTTTTCAAGACAGTCAGTTAGCACTGACGCCATGGCATTTAACAATGGATCAGTTGCATGGCGCGCTTTCATTCACTGAGAGCAGCATCAAAGCGAATGATATTCAAGGGGTCTTGTTTAATAAACCAGCGCATTTGCAATTAAGCACATCAGGACAGAGCAGGACATTTGGGCTGCTTCGCGCAATGATCGTTGGTTCTCTAGAAATGACAGATCTTGAGAGTTGGTTAAAAGTGCCATTATCTTCTGTTGTGACTGGCAAAACAGATTTTAATCTTGAGATGGATGTTTCATCAACCGCGCCGACCGCTGTGCGTTTGCAATCTAATTTAGTGGGTACGGTTGTGCATCTGCCAGGATCCTATGCAAAAGCTAAAACGATTTCTCGTCCATTTAGCGCATCGATCGTGTTACATGATCGTTTACAGCCATTACGTATTGATATGCAATATGCTGATTTGTTGAATCTGGCATTCACTTTGCAGTCATTAAAGAATCCATTGCAGGGTGCATTAGGTGTGGTGTTATCAAATAATGAAGGAACCGCTAATATTCAATTAATTCCAAAAGCGAATGGTTTTACTATCCAGTCGCTTACCGTCACTGCTTCGCATTTTGAATTACATGCAACAGGTGATGCAGTCGATAACAAAACGCATTTAACAGGTGGTGCTATTTCTTCTAATGTCAGCGATGCTTTAAATGGACATGGTTTTAATGCGCATAATTTTATTGCAACTAAAGGCGATTCTACATTTGATGTGACTTGGCGTACGCCACCAACGATGCCTACTTTAACCAGTTTGAGTGGACAGCTGGCTATTCATTTAGGAGCGGGCCGCATTACAGAATTAAGTGGCTCAACTAATGCTAAAATGGATTTGGGTCGCATGTTGAGTCTTTTTAGTTTGCAAACGATCCCACGTCGTTTAACGTTAGATTTTAGTGATGTTTTTCAGAAAGGATATAGTTTTGATGTGGTTAAAGGTGAGTTTAAGCTGACAAATGGAGATGCTTATACGCGTAATACCTATTTTGATGGCCCTGTTGCACGCGTTGATATAGCAGGGCGTATAGGACTTGCTAAGCAAGATTATGATTTAACATTAAACGTCACGCCGCATGTCACATCAAGTATACCCGTTGCAGCCACACTTCTGACAGGTCAACCTGTGATCGGGATTGCTGCTTGGGCATTAGATAAAGTGATTAGCCCGAGTGTTGGCAAAGTAACAGGGCATTATTATGCGGTGACAGGTACCTGGGATAACCCAACATGGAAGAAGATCGCAACACCTTCACATTAGAGAGATAAAGCATTCAATATGGATATTGCGGTACTCATTTCAGCTATTCTTCGAAAACGCATTATGATTTTAGATGGTGCGATGGGAACGATGATTCAGTCTTATCGTTTATCTGAAGAAGATTATCGTGGGAGTCGTTTTAAAGACTTTTCTCATTCCGTAAAGGGCAATAATGATTTGCTCAGCTTAACGCAACCCCAAATCATTAGTGAGATTCATCGTGCTTATCTCGATGCAAATGCCGATTTTATTGAAACGAACACGTTTAATTCAACAGCGATTTCACTAGCAGATTATCACATGAGTGATCTTGCTTATGAATGTAATTTTAGTAGTGCGCGGTTGGCAAGAGAGATAACAGACGCTGTCACTAAAAAGACACCTGACAAACCTCGTTTTGTGATTGGCACGCTCGGACCAACTAATCGCACTGCAAGCCTCTCGCCCGATGTCAATGATCCAGGCTATCGAAATATTACCTTTGATCTTTTAATGAATGCATATTTTGACGCCGTTCGTGGATTGGTGGAAGGTGGCGCGCATCTTTTAATGATTGAAACGATTTTTGATACTTTAAATTGCAAGGCTGCTATTTTTGCTGTAGAAAAATATTTTGCAGAGCAGGGCAAATGTTTGCCGCTGATGATATCAGGCACGATTACCGATGCGAGTGGTAGAACGCTTACCGGCCAAACAACGCGCGCATTTTGGTATTCTGTGAGACATGCGCGACCCATGAGCATTGGGTTAAATTGTGCATTAGGGCCGGGTGCATTAAGACCTTATACGCAAGAATTATCTGCAATTGCAGATACGCATGTTAGTCTTTATCCAAATGCGGGTCTGCCAAATGCCTTTGGTGAGTACGATGAATCGCCCGATGAGATGGCAAATATTTTACAAGAATATGCAAAAGCAGGATGGTTGAATTTGGTGGGAGGTTGTTGTGGCACAACGCCAGAACATATCCGAGCCTTTTCAGAAACACTTGCTTTCATCCCGCCTCGCACTCTTCCTTTAGTTCCTAAAGCTTGTTATTTATCTGGTTTAGAGTCTGTCGTCATTGATGAGTCTACTTTATTTGTTAATATTGGTGAGCGAACCAATGTCACCGGCTCTTCACGATTTGCAGATCTAATACGAAACAATGATTACACGAGTGCGCTTGAAGTTGCGCGTGATCAAGTGATGAATGGCGCACAAATTATCGATATCAACATGGATGAAGGCATGTTGGATTCTGAGCAGGCAATGGTCAAGTTTTTACATTTAGTCGCATCAGAGCCTGAAATTGCACGCGTTCCAGTGATGATTGATTCATCAAAATGGTCGGTTATTGAGGCGGGATTAAAGTGCATACAGGGTAAAGGGATTGTCAACTCCATTAGTCTCAAAGAAGGGGAGGCGGCATTTATAGAGAAAGCAAGGCTGGCGCATCGCTATGGTGCTGCTTTAATTGTCATGGCGTTTGATGAAGCAGGTCAGGCAGATAGTGAAGCGCGCAAATTTGAAATTTGTAAACGTTCTTATGATATTTTAACGCAGCAGCTCAATTTCCCACCTGAAGATATTATTTTTGATCCTAATATTTTTGCAATCGCAACAGGTATTTCCGAACACAATGAGTATGGCCTTGCTTTTATTAATGCTATACGCCGCATCAAGACTGAGTTGCCTTATGCGCTGGTTAGTGGGGGTGTGAGTAACGTTTCATTTTCATTTCGTGGCAACAATTACATTCGCGAAGCCATACATGCTGTCTTTCTTTATCACGCAATAAAAGCGGGGATGGACATGGGGATTGTCAATGCGGGTCGTTTGGCAATCTATGATGCTATTCCAAAAGATTTATTAAATATGATTGAAGATGTTGTTTTGAATAAAAATAGTCAAGCGACAGATCGTTTGTTAGAAGCTGCAAATCGTTCTTCAGGACAAGCGATTGTCATTTCTGAAGATCTATCTTGGCGCAATGAAACAATTTCTGCGCGTCTATCTTATGCATTGGTTCATGGCATCGATAAATACATCACTGAGGATGCAGAATGTGCACGTATAGAGCTAGGACATCCACTGAGAGTCATTGAAGGCCCCCTGATGGATGGTATGAATATTGTAGGCGATTTGTTTGGTTCCGGCAAAATGTTTTTACCGCAAGTCGTCAAGAGTGCGCGTGTGATGAAGCGCGCAGTGGCTCACCTTGAACCTTTTATGGCGCTTGATAAAAATCGGTCAAAATCAAAGGGTAGAATGGTGATTGCAACTGTGAAAGGCGATGTACATGATATTGGAAAAAATATCGTTGGTGTTGTGTTACGTTGCAACAGTTATGAAATCATTGATTTGGGCGTGATGGTCTCATGCGAAAAGATACTCGAAACGGCACGCGCAGAAAATGCCGATATGATTGGATTAAGCGGACTGATTACGCCATCACTCGATGAAATGATACAGGTTGCGCAAGAGATGGAACGTTTGCAATTTTCTATCCCATTACTCATTGGAGGTGCCACAACTTCCAGAGCGCATACTGCTTTAAAAATAGAACCGGCTTATACGAGAGGGCCGACCATTCATGTGGTTGATGCATCGCGTGCGGTTGGTGTTGTGAGTCAATTATTGAGTGAGACAGCAAGAGATACTTTTATTAATAGCACTCGGGAAGATTATACTGAATTACGAAAACGACATCAAAATAAGAAATCTGAATCAACTTTTATAACAATACAAGCAGCGCGTCAAAATAAATTTTCCTCTACCTTATCGCACGATGCACAATATATACCATCCTTTTTAGGGATTCGCTCATTTCTTCAGTATCCATTAGAGCAGTTGATTGATTTTATTGACTGGACGCCATTTTTTAGCGTATGGGAATTAACGGGTACTTACCCTGCTATTTTGCAAGATGAGATCATCGGCGAGAGTGCTCGCTCTGTGTTTCTAGATGCGCAGCAGATGTTGCGCCAGATTGTTGATAAAAAATGGCTTGTGGCAAATGGCGTCATTGGATTTTTTAGAGCAAATAGTGTAGAGGATGATATTGAAATTTACGACGATGATGCGCGTCAAGCACCGATTCAAAAATTACATATGCTGAGACAGCAAACACGCAAAACACGGGATAAGCCGAACTTATGTCTTGCTGATTTTATTGCGCCTAAAGAATCTGGTGTGAATGACTATATTGGGTTATTTGCTGTCACAACGGGTATCCATATTGAAAAACAACTTGCTGTATTTGAAAAGACCCATGATGATTATCATGCCATTCTATTAAAGGCATTGGCAGATCGATTGGTAGAGGCATTTGCAGAACATATGCATTATCGCGTGCGTAGGGAGTTCTGGCCTTACGCAGCTGATGAAGCATTAACGCATGAGGCGTTAATTGCAGAAAAATATACAGGCATTCGTCCGGCGCCGGGCTATCCTGCCTGTCCTGACCACACCGAAAAATCGACCATTTTTTCATTGTTAAACGCGACAGAAGTTGCGGGTATCTCTTTAACAGAAAATGATGCGATGTGGCCTGCCTCTTCGATCAGTGGCTATTATTTTTCTCACCCAGAATCACAGTATTTTAGTTTAGGTAAAATTGCATTAGATCAAATAACAGATTATGCGGCACGCAAAAAGAGCGATATTGCAACAGTGAAACGGAAATTAATTGGACATGTGGTGGAGCAGTGAGGACCGTTGTAACTAATTTCCCTCTCACACTGTCATCCTGAGACGCGTTTTTTGCGTCGAAGGATCTCCTTGGAAGGGAAATTGCACGCCAGGGAGATCCTTCGACGCAAAAAACGCGTCTCAGGATGACAGCACAACAAGATGAGTGACTAAGGATGCTCTATGAATAATGGATTGGCTTGTCAAATTAGCTTTGAATGTTTTCCGCCTAAAACTGAAGCGGGTTTAGCGAACTTTAAAACGACCGCTCTCGCATTATCTCACTATCGCCCAGATTTTTTCTCAGTCACTTTTGGCGCGGGCGGATCAACGCGTGATGGTACATTTTGCACTGTAAACACGTTACAACAATTAACGAATATGAATATCGTGCCTCATCTATCTTGTATTGGGCTTACTCGAGAGCAGTTAGCAACCATTGTGCAGCAATATCAATCGATGGGCGTGAAGCGTATTGTTGCGTTGCGCGGTGATTTGCCATCCGGTATGGGACAATCTGGTGAATTTCAGTTTGCCAGTGATTTGGTGAAATTAATTCGTGATATATCAGGCGATTATTTTCATATTGATGTAGCGGCCTATCCTGAAATTCATCCACAAACACGCAATGTGCGTGATGATATACTGAATTTAAAACGAAAATGTGAAGCGGGCGCAGATAGTGCGATTACACAATATTTTTTCAATCCAGATGCTTATTTTTATTATTTAGATGATTGTGCACGTTATGGTATTGCTGTGCCTATTGTGCCGGGTATCATGCCTATTACGCAATTTACCAAATTGTCTCGCTTTTCAAATCTATGTGGCGCAGAAATTCCATTGTGGATACGTAAACGATTGGAATCGTTCGGAGATGATATCGATGCAATTTATGCATTTGGATTGGAGGTAATCTATCATCTTTGCGAGCGCTTGATTGCAGGCGGCGCGCCTGGACTGCATTTTTATACGTTAAATAAATCAACAATGATTACGGCATTGTTGGAAGCGTTGAATGTTGCCCCTATCAGCAACTCACTCAATGCCGCAACCATCAAATAACAGTAGTATGCGTTATTTGTTACGTGTTTTCACGCGCAAAATAGCGTCTTTTATGTATTGTTTTTTTTGTTGATCATGCATCGCAAGCGGTATCAGTTCTGATGTTGCTGCTAATTTTTGCCTGTTTTGTCGTGCCAGGGATCTTCTTTTGATATGCTCTTTGCTGATTTCTTGATAAGTTTTTGGCAAGGGAATCAGACTGATGCAATCGATGGGACAAGCAGGCACACATAATTCACAACCAATACATTCTTGCTGAATAACGGTATGCATGAATTGCTCGCTGCCCAAAATGGCATCAACGGGGCATACATCAATGCACTTTGTGCATCCAATGCAAGATTCTTCTTCAATATACGCAAGTTTTGTAATCGGCATGTTTTATCTCACCTGCGCACCAGGCGGTGTTTTGTCGTCTGCACTGACAAGCCAGAGTGTTTCGCCATCGTTGGCAACCACAACCATGCCCTCAGAAACACCAAAACGCATTTTACGAGGTGCAAGATTGGCAACAATCACAACTTTTTTTCCAACCAATGTTGCCGGTTGAAATGTTGATTTAATGCCTGCAAAAATTTGACGCGTTTCTGTGCCTAAATCTACTTTCAAGCATAATAATTTTTCAGCGCCCTCTACGTGACTTGCTTCTAGTATGCTAGCAACACGTAGATCAATCTTATTAAAGTCATCAATGGTGATCATTGGTTTTGCGGGTGTAGAGGTTGTTGCAGATTGTAATGGTTTATTTTCTTGTTCGGTCATCATGGTGAGTCTCTCTATGTGTGTAGGATCGATGCGTTGCAATAAGGGTTTAAATTCACAAATAACATGGCCAAGTAAAGGTGATTCTTTATCTTGCCATTTTAACGCTTTAATCTTTAAAAAATCTTCCACAGCAATGGCAGTGATCGGTAAAACGGGTTTTAGATAAATCATAAGCAGTCTGAAGAGATTCAGTGAAACGGTTGCAATGGCGTGGACATTTTCTCGTTTTGTCGGATCTTTGATAAGCAACCATGGTTTTTTTTCGTCGATATATTGGTTGGCAAGATCTGCAAGCAGCATAATTTGCTTGATAGCCTGACTATATCGCAGCGCTTGCCATAGATTAGCAATGTCATCGCCTGTTTTTGAAAAGGTTTGATAAAGCGCCGGTTCATCGAGCGTTGCTTTGAGTTTGCCTGAAAAATATTTTGTAATAAAAGGGGCTGTGCGGCTGGCAATATTAATGCATTTTCCGACAAGATCGGCGTTGACGCGATTAGTAAAATCTTCAAAATTAATATCTAAATCTTCAACCTTATCTGATAACTTAGCGGCACAATAGTAGCGCAGATATTCAGGTGGTAAATGCTCAAGATAAGTGCGCGCTTCAATGAAAGTACCGCGCGATTTTGACATTTTTTGTCCGCGAATGGTTAAAAAGCCATGCGCGAAAATGGCAGTGGGTGTACGATAATTTGCGCCATGAAGGAGTGCGGGCCAAAAAAGCGTATGAAAATACATGATATCTTTGCCAATAAAGTGATAGAGGGCGACATCGCTTTCTGCACGCCAGTATTCATCAAAATCAAGTTCTTTTTTGCGTTCACATAAATTTTTAAAACTAGCCATGTAACCGATCGGGGCATCTAGCCACACATAAAAATACTTTTTGTCTTCACCTGGAATGAGAAAACCAAAGTAGGGTGCATCGCGTGAGATATCCCATTCTTTAAGCCCTGCATCGAACCATTCATTTAATTTGTTTGTGACTGCTTTTTGTAAGTGGTTGTCTTTTGTCCATTGCTTTAAAAAATTTTCGTAGTTCGGTAATTTAAAAAAATAATGCTCAGAGTCTTTTTGAACGGGTGTTGCGCCTGTTAAAGCGGAAACAGGGTTCTCTAATTCTGTGACAGCATAGGTTGCACTACAGGCTTCACAATAGTCGCCATACTGATCTTTGGCATGGCAGCGTGGGCAAGTGCCTTTTACATAGCGATCTGGTAAGAATAACGCTTTGATAGGATCAAAGAATTGCGTAATCGTATGTTTGGCAATGTTGCCTGCATCCATGTGGCGTTTAAAAATAATCTCTACGAGTTTCTGATTTTCAGGCGAATGTGTTGTATAGTAATTATCAAATTCGATATGAAATCTTTGACTGGTTCTTTTGTGATCTTCTGTAATGTCTGTGACCATTTTTTCAGGAGAGAGGCCCATTTTTTCTGCATTGATCATAATGGGCGTGCCGTGACTGTCGCTACCGCAAACATAAAGACAATGGTAACCTTGCATCTTTTGAAAGCGAACCCAGATATCTGATTGAATCATGCCGACCAGGTGACCTAAATGCAGCGGGCCATTGGCATAGGGTAATGCATAAGTGACGAGCATTTTTTGTGACGCTGACATAATTTTTCCTGAGTAAGATTTATTAACGCTGTCATCCTTCGGCGCAAAAGCGCCTCTGGATGACAGCGCGTAAGGTGAGTTATTAATGAAAGCAGGAGTATATCAAATATGCAACCTATCAAAAAGATAATCGGTGTTGCCTCGGGTAAAGGCGGGGTAGGTAAATCAATGGTTGCATTGAATCTTGCGCTTGCTTTGCTTGCAAGGAAGCATGCCGTGGGTCTTTTGGACGCAGATATCTATGGTCCTAGCCAGCCAACCATGCTGGATGCAGTAGGTAAGCGTCCAGCGTTGCAAGCGGGAGGCTTGCAGCCTATTAATCGTTGGGGGTTGCAGACGATGTCGATGGGCTATTTGGTTGATGTAGAGGCGCCTATGATTTGGCGAGGTCCGATGATTGGCAAAGCATTGCAACAACTATTCTCAGATACCTTGTGGGGAGAATTAGATTATTTGGTAATTGATTTGCCGCCAGGCACGGGAGATGTGCAATTAACGTTATGCCAAAAAATACCTGTTTCTGGCATTGTGATTGTGACGACACCACAAGCTGTTGCTTTAGCTGATGTAACACGTGCTTGCGAGATGTTTCGTAAACTCAATGTCCCCTTATTGGGTATTGTAGAAAATATGGGCGTTTATCGTTGTGAGCATTGCGGCCACGATGCACATCCGTTTGGCAGTGGCGGCGGAGCAACGCTAGCAGAACAATATCAATTAGAGGTGTTGGCTAAGATCCCACTAGATGCAGCTGTCTCCACAATGATGGATTACGGCAACCCACCCATGATCGCAGCACCCGAAGGCGATTTTGCAAAAAAATTCGACGCAATGGCCAAAAAGATTATCGAGATGTTTTAATTTGCGACTCCCTCTTCTCCCGCGCTTTTTGTGGGAGGAGAGGGTTCGAGGAGAGGAGGGTAAATACTCAGCCTATTCCCCTTCTTGCTCCAGCTCGTCTTTAGAAATTTTATCAATCGGTATATGGCTGCTTGCATTGACTTCTTCGCGCATGGCTTTGCCAGGTTTAAAATGCGCAGCATATTTAGAATGTGTGACTAATTTTTCACCCGTTTTTGGATTATGCGCTTTTCGAGGCGGACGAAAATGCAGGCTGAAACTACCAAATCCGCGAATTTCGATCCTTCCTCCGTCACTTAAAACATTACTCATTTGTTTAATAATATTGTTTATAGCGAGCGCGAGATCTTTCTCGGGCAGGTGATTAAAGCGTGCACTAAGCGCATTGATGAGTTGTGATTTGATTAACATAGCGTCGAGGTACGACCGACCTCCCTGTTGATGGGCTCTTCTT
>MGYE01000075.1 GCA_001801625.1 Gammaproteobacteria bacterium RIFCSPHIGHO2_12_FULL_42_10 | reverse complement strand
ATTATAAAGCTAATCCCTTTCCAACTACGACGTTACCACCCGGTATAGCAAAAAATCTGTCGCGTGGCAAACCACTTCCCCCAGGCATTGAAAAAGTATTTTTACCATCAGATCTGGCATCGCAGCTGCCAGCGCGTCCCGGGTATGATTATCTTGTTGCCGGCAAGGATGTGGTATTAGTAAATTCTACGACAGGTATCGTGACAGACATTATTGCAAATGCGCTGCAATAATTAACTAGTTCAGGCAGGCCAGCCTATGCATCACAAATTATTTTCACGAGAAGAGCTACAATGGTTGATCGTGTTATGCTGGCTTGCTGCTGTGATCATGTGTATTGTTTATCTGCCTCATGCGGGCAAGCCATTTAAAATCGAAAATAGTAGCGATCCTTCAGCAGAAAGTGCGATTGCGCAACAAATCATGAAAAAAGAATTTCCCTACAGCGGCAGCCGTGTGGTGATGTTATATAAAAGCAATTCCGTGTCTGCCTATGATGCCGGGTTTAAGGCGCAAGTTAATAAGTCTCTGGCGGGTTTAAAAAAACTGGATTTTGAATATCGCATCATCTCTCCTTATGAAAATACACGCCAGATCTCAGATAATCAACGTGTTGCTTATGCTGTTCTTGAAACCGATAGGATATCAGAAGATCTGGCCAACTCTATGGGCCGTATTAATACTTTATTAGGTGAGCCGAGAAATCTAAAATTGTATCTGGGTGGTGATGCTGCCTATACTGCCGATATAAATAGACTGAGTGAAGAAAATCTGTTGCGCGGTGAATTGATTGCGCTGCCTATTTGTCTGGTCGTTATGATTTTTGTTTTCAGTGGATTTTTAGCGGCTTTGCTAACGATTCTTGTTGGTGTCATCAATATCACTATCATCATTACCATTATTTATCTGCTTGGTCATCAAATCGATTTAACAGTATTTGTATTGAATATTGCAACCATGCTGGGGCTGGGTTTGAGTCTGGATTATACGTTGATAATTACGTATCGTTTCAGGGAGGAATATCCAAAATGTCATGATTGTCAAAAAACCATGCGCATTACGCTCAGAACGGCGTGCAAGGCAGTATTTTTTAGCGGATTGATAGTGTTAATCAGTATCGCGTCACTGACATTTTTTCCAATCAACATTTTATTTTCCATTGGTATTGGCGGCATTGTCGTTGTTCTGGTTACCGTTCTTTCGTCGGTGACACTATTGCCAGCCTTGCTGTGTCTGTTTGAAAAGTATGTCACGCGGAGTAACCCCAAGTTAAAACGCATTTCTTCTGAAGATGCTCGCCAGCACCGATGGTATCAATTTGCCATGTTGGTGATGCGATATCCCCTGTCTTTCATGATACCGACGATATTGTTTTTATTGCTGCTGGGTTATCCTTTTTTAAACGCTAAGATTAATATTTCAGATGCCAAGATTTTACCTGCGTGGACGGAAAGCCGCAAAGTATTCGATCAATTTAACAAGAGTTTTAATGTCAATGATATGGCGCCAATTAATATTGTTTTGCAAAGCACAAGAAACAATATTTTATCCAAAAAGAATGTTGGGGCAATATATGATTATGTTGAGCGTCTGAAGAAAGATTCGAGAGTGGATCGTGTCATTAGTATTGTTACGCTTAAACCTGGTTTAAGCAAACAAATGTATCAGCAAATTTATAGTACGTCTCCTTTACCATTTGATGAATATCAAAATAAGATATTTAAAAGCATGGCTAAAGGAAAATATACTGTGATTAGTGTCATTAGCAAGTATTCTAAAGATGATAAGCGCAATTTTGAATTAATCGATACTCTGCGTTTTCAGGGTGTTGGTAATGGTATCGTTAAAAATGTGGGGGGATTGTCAGCAGAAATTATCGATACCATGAATATTGTTTACCATTTATTTATTAAAGTTCTCATATTCATTAGTGTTTTTACTTATCTTGCGCTGGTCTGGTTGCTGCGTTCGCTGATATTGCCGCTGAAAGCAATTCTTATGAATTTTTTAAGTTTAAGTGTTTGTTATGGGATGCTGATTTTTATTTTTCAGGAAGGGCATCTGGCAAAATTACTGCACTTTCAGGCTTTGGGATTTACTGATATTAACCTGCCTATCTTGCTATTTTTTGTATTGTTTGGCTTGTCTATGGATTATGAAGTTTTCTTATTAACGCGAATTAAAGAGTTTTATGAGAAGACTGGTGATAATGCTAAAAGTGTTGCTTATGGTATTGAGCGTAGTGCCAGAATTATTACTAGTGCTGCTCTGGTGATGGTTGTTGTGACTGGGGCTTTTGTTACAGCTGATATTGTTTTTATTAAGGCTTTTGGGTTGGGCGCAGCATTGGCAATTGCTATTGATGCTTCGCTGATTCGATTAGTCTTGGTGCCGGCGACGATGGGATTGCTTGGGAATTGGAATTGGTATTTTCCGAAATGGCTAGATAGGATTTTGCCTAAGCTAAACTTTCATCAATAATTTCTCACGTACACTTACATGGTATCGTAGGTTGGGTTGAGCGAAGCGAAACCCAAGTGCGACCGGTATGGTCAATAGCGAATCGGTGAAAGTCCGATTGTAGCCCTGAAAGGAGGGAATTTATAGGCAAAACAGCAAGGGTGCCGGAAGAAACTAACAGCAAGATTATCAGGAGCAAGCCGCTAGCTCAGAAAAAAAAATGAGACTGTTTAATCGCAAGTTAGCCAATGAAGGATCTGAAGAAAGCTTGAGCCAAAATCGCAACCTAATCGAACAGTAACCTTCTAGAGGCAGCAGTCGGGGGGCAGGTAGCTTGGATTGCCGAACCCAAAATCCTTTCCGTAACCGGCTGAAGTAGAGAAGGTAGGTAGGCGATGAAAACGCTATTGATCTTACCCGGTGAGTGGCTGTTTGTGTGGGTCGGTGCCGCGTGCGGAAGCCTTAAGCCCTAACCAAGACAGAGATGTCTGAGTATACGCAAACAGCTTGCAGATGAAGCCGTAGTAATCGTGAAACGAAAAGCCGATGAGAATATGGTGACATATTTGAGGGTAACACTTTTCGAAAGTGCTAAGGATAGCGGAGATGAAGGGCGGAACAGGCTAACGTGAGTCGAAGTTCATGAAGAGCTGTCACCATGAGATTAGCTGTTAAAGAGTTCGCACTATTCATGTGAGACGTATACATCACAATTGAATGCGAATGCAAATCGGAGAAATGGAGACATAAAATTGCAAAGCAAAATGAACATTGACACACTATCCACAGATAGCAAACATCTCTTTGAACAACTCTGTACGGACAAGAAGCTGTTAGAGGGGTGGCGCGAAGTGAAAAGGAATCGAGGGACATCCGGCAGTGACGGGCAAACAATCGAGGCCTTTGAAGCGCGACTACATGAAGAGATCAAGCGATTAAGACAGGAATTAGAAAACTGGAAATACGAACCACAACCGGTGCGACGTGTAGAAATACCCAAGCCGGAGGGAGCAGGAGTCCGTTTGCTAGGTGTGCCCTGCATCCGTGATCGCGTAGTACAGTCCGCAATGAAACAGCTAATCGAACCGATACTTGACCCACATTTCTCGAAGCAAAGTTATGGCTTCAGACCTGGCAGAAACCAGCAACAAGCTGTAGAGGCGGCGCAGAAAATTGTGCAATCAGGAAAAGGATACGTAGTTGACATTGACCTGTCGAAATTTTTCGATCGAGTAAATCAAGACCGTTTATTAAATCGATTAAGCAGAACAATAGAGGACAAGCGAATCATAAAGCTTGTCGCGAAAACATTGCGAAGCGGAGCGATGAAAGACGGAGTGCTGATACCAACGACAGAAGGGACAACACAAGGTTCGCCGCTGAGTCCTTTATTGAGCAACGTAGTGTTAGACGAACTTGATAAGGAAATAGAAAAGCGCGGCCTTGAACACTGTCGCTTTGCTGATGATTGCAATATTTTTGTTAAGACGCCGAAAGCGGCAGAGCGAATAATGAAAAGCATCAGCGAATTTATTGAAAAGAAGCTTAAGCTTGCTGTGAATGAAGCGAAAAGCAAAGTGGCGGCAAGCTCATTGGTAAAGTTCTTGGGCATGACAATAGTTGATGGCACGCGAGCAATCGCGCGCAAATCTATTCGTCATGCCATGAATAAGGTCAAAGAACTCACGCCACGAGGCACATACGAGAAACTAGAAACTACTATCAAGCGAATTAATAGCTGGTATATGGGATGGTCGAACTACTACAGTATGACGCAATATCCCAGCCAGTTAAAAGCAATCGAAGCACACATTCGGCGACGATTGAGATCGCGAGTAGTAGATCAACAGAAAAGCGAACGTAGCCTCTTTAATAAATTAAGAAAGCATGGTGTATCTCAATCTCAGGCATCAGTGGCATTCACCAACATTAAACGTTGGGCATTGTCACACACGGCTGCAGTAGAGAGAGCATACACTAATCGATGGTTTATCAATGTCATGAATTTACAAATAAGATCGGATGAAAATCACGAGCATTGGTTTGATATCAAGAAGTGGATACGCTTAGCTTGAAGAGCCGGATACGCGACCCGTACGTCCGGATCTGTGGGAAGTCGGAGACCTTAGGGTCTCCACTTACCCGATCAATCGCGAAGCCCAACAATCCACAATTTTCCATACCTCCTTGCCATTATTTGTTGGGTTTCGCGTTCCGCTCAACCCAACCTACGACAATATTATATTATCTTCTCATTCCCACACTCGGAACATTATCAAAACTCTTAATTTTATCATCCAATATTGTAATCGCTTTACTATTCTTTGATTTGAAAATCGCAAAGTTACTTTCGTAGTTTGTCAGAAAGGATGCGCCGGTCAGCCATTGTTTTTGGCAGTCTGGAGATGGCCAATATTTTTTTTCATTCAAGGCTTTTAGTAACTCAATATACTTGGTGGCAAGTAATTTTGACGCATCACCTTTGACATCCATTAGGCGATTTGTTCCCAGCTCCGATTGTAGTCGTTGGCGTTCAGGTTCAATGGTGAGCCATGCGTATGTGGGTGATTCTGTTTCAAGTTGTTTACATAGAGGTACCATCTCGGCTATTACATCGGCAGCTTGTTTGAATGCGGGATCGCTGTCAGCATTCTTGTATGCAGCTCTTACGTCTGCAACAATTTGGCCGAAATCATCGTAAAACATCGTCATGGTTTTTGGTGCAGATTTTGTTGTAGCTGAGCTCCACATAATATTCCCTTATCATGTTGTTAAAACACCATGATAGCCATGTTGCAAGAGAATGCAATAATTTTAAAACTCTATTCTATGGACGATATCATAGTCATCTAATTCCGAAGTATAAGTATTATCATTCGCAGCTTGACGATCTATCTGCGGCAATTCGTTAGCGGCCTCCTGTCTGAAATCTGTCATCTCAACAGCCTCCATGTCCATATTCACTCTCACATCTGCCTGTGGCACATTCTCAATTCCCAATGCTGAGAATACTTCTGCCGTGCTGTCAGGTGCAGGTGTCTCCTCGGCGTATTGCGTGACGGCTGCAATATAGCGATGTGCTTTTAATTTAATGACGTTATCGATAATTCTCACAATCGCAAAAGCTGCAGCAAACGCACCAGCGAGAATACCAAAAATGGCGAGGTAGGGAGCGGCAAATATATCAACGGCAATAATCGCGGCTGTCGTCATGGCGCCAGCGATAGTACTGAGAATCGCATGTTTGACCTTATGATGGTATTCAAGGTCATGACCTACCGCGTCCTCAAGAACCCTTGTGCTCTCCTCGTACTGTGTTTGTGCCTCCTCGAAGTGGCCGGTCTCGCGGAGGAGC
>MGYE01000074.1:14345-14416 GCA_001801625.1 Gammaproteobacteria bacterium RIFCSPHIGHO2_12_FULL_42_10 | reverse complement strand
GTGACTAACAGTCCACTAATAAAGGCATACTGTCTGGGCGGAAACCATCCTGCAGCAATACGCATGTAGGC
>MGYE01000074.1:0-14279 GCA_001801625.1 Gammaproteobacteria bacterium RIFCSPHIGHO2_12_FULL_42_10 | reverse complement strand
GGCATAAGAAAAACTAATGGCACCCATCGCACAGCATAAAACAGCAAGTGATGCTAACCAGCGTGTACCATATTTATCGATTAAGACACCTGCAAATACTTGTATGATCGTGTAGGTATAATAAAAAGTTGCCGCAAGATAACCTAAATGTGTTGCTGTTAATTGAAAGGTTTGCATGAGTTCTTGCGTGATGATGCTAGGATAGATCTGCAAGACATATTTATAAAACAAATAGCATGCACATAAACTGATGACGAGTAGGGCGTAGGGCTTGTTTTGCATGATTGACTCTGTTTACATTTTAAATAAATTTTACTCTTTGCTAATCACAAGAAAAACCGCGCCTTGTCCGCGCAGCACATTAATGAGTAGGGATTGATTTGCTTTAGCGGTGACTGCTCTCAATTCATCAATATTATGAACAATTTGTTGATTAGCAGCCGTAATGATATCGCCTGGACGCAGATCAGCATGCCATGCATCGCTTTCTTCATCGACAGCGAGGACCAAGATGCCTTCCACGTGGCTATGGACGGGACTGTATTCTGAGAAATTCTTTAATCCGACACCATACAAGAAAGGATCCATTTTTTCGATGGCTTGCTCGCGTTTTTTTGGATCTGTTAGGGCCAGTGTTATGGTGAGGGATTTTTTATGGCGCAATAACGTCATGTTTGTTTTTGTGCCCACGCGTAAAAATCCAACGGTGTTGACAACATCGCTAGCATTTTTGATGGCACTGCCATTGACGGAAGTGATGATGTCGCCTACCTGAACGCCTGCTTCAAAGGCGGGTGAATCAGGTAGAACTTGCGTCACAGCAGCACCGCTTGAGGTATGCATTTCAAAAGCATTAGCGAGATCTGGTGTAATGTCTTGCACACCAATGCCTAAGACGCCTCGTTTGACATTACCATACTGGATGAGTTGGTTGAGCACGCTTTTTACCATGTTTGATGGAATAGCAAATCCAATGCCAATATTGCCTTGATTGGGCGCAAGAATAGCTGTGTTGATGCCGATGAGTTCGCCTTCCATGTTGATGAGCGCGCCACCTGAGTTGCCAGGATTAATAGGCGCATCGGTTTGAATAAAATTCTCATAATTTTCAATGCCGAGTGTGGTACGTCCCAGTGCACTGATGATGCCTGCAGTGACGGTTTGGCTGAGGCCAAATGGGCTGCCGATCGCTGCGACAAAATCGCCAACCTTTGCCAAATTGGAATCGCTTAAAGTGAGTGCGATTAAATTGCTAGATTTAATTTGTAACAATGCAATGTCAGAAGGTTTATCCATGCCAATGATTTTTGCAATAAAATGACGACCGTCTGAAAGTGTGACGGTGATGGTTTGCATGTCGCTAATGACATGTGCATTGGTGACGATAAATCCGTGTTTTGCATCGATAATGACGCCAGATCCAACGGAGAGTACTGTCCCTGAAAGGGGTGTTTTGTTGTGCGAGTCATCGGAGTGGCCATCACGATTATCGCGTTCTCTTTGTAAATTGCGCAGTAAATTGCTGTCGACGATTTTTGCTTGTGCTCTGACATTAACGATTGCGGGCGTGACCTGCTTTAGCATGGGGGCAATACTGGTATCTGAGACAGATTGTGCATAGCCGATGGCGCTGCATAAGGCAATGCAGCACGTGATGAGAAAATGCAAAGCAAATCGTGCGTAATATTTCATGAAATTTTTACCTTAATTGACTGGTTGATGCTATCTATTCACTGTCGGTTCGTATACTAACATCATCGCACTTTATTGTCTTCTCGCAATGTGGTGATTAATTGTTGTATATCGTCAGGTAATTCACTCTCAAAGCGCATCCATTCTCTGGTGACAGGATGTGTGAATCCCACAGCATAGGCATGGAGAGCTTGTCTTTTAAATTGACGCAATGCTTGGATGAGTGGAGGAGTGATGCCGCGTGCTATTTTCATGCGTCCGCCATAAGTGGGGTCGCCAACAACGGGTCGGTTGATGTAGGCAAGATGAACGCGTATTTGATGCGTGCGACCTGTTTCAAGGCGCAATAAAAGACGGGTGTGAGCACGGTATCTTTCTGAGATGCGATAATGTGTGATCGCTTCTTTGCCGGTTTCAATGACCGCCATGCGCGTACGTTCTCGGTAATGTCTTGCGATGGGTGCGCGAACTGTGCCACCGCTTATCAATGTGCCGTAAACAATAGCTTGATATTCGCGCAAGAGCGTTCGCTTTTTGAGTTGATACGTGAGGTGTCTGTATGCGTTGTCTGTTTTAGCGATTAATAATAGTCCTGATGTATCTTTGTCTAAGCGGTGCAAAATGCCAGCACGTGGTAAGGTGCGTAATGCAGGTTCGTGATGCAAGAGCGCATTTAATAACGTGGTATTTTTGTGGCCGGCACCGGGATGCACGACAAGTCCCATGGGTTTATTGATCACGATGAGTATTTCATCTTCATAGACGATATTAAGAGGAATCGGTTGTGCTTCCCAAGTTAACTCAGGTTTAGGCGAAGCATTGACGGTGATCGTTTCACCAGCTTTGACTTTGTATTTAGGTTTGACAGGTTTTTGATCGACCAATATAAGACCTTCAGTGATCCAGAGTTTAATTTGTGTTCGTGAATAGTCAGACATGAGTGTTGATAACGCTTGATCAAGACGCAGATCAATGAGTGTATCTGGGACGATAAATGTGTGGTTGATAGATGTGAGCATGTTGATGTTGGCGGGCATAATTGTTAATTTTCAGTTAATTTTAATATAATTTGATTTTTAATAGGGAGAACATTATAACATACTGTGCTACTTGGACGCTAATTCCCGGAGAGAAACATGCGTAAGTCTTTATTTTTAATTTATATTTCATTAATCGCGGGTCTCTTGACCGCGTGTGCTACTTCAAAAGATGAGGCGGGGGCCTATCCTGATGAAACGGCGAGCCAGATTTACCAACATGGTAAGACGGCATTACATGATCAAAGTTATTCAGAAGCGATCAAGCGTTTTGAGGCGTTGGACATTCAATATCCAAGCGATTCAAAAACCGAATTGGGCGACTTAGATTTAATTTATGCCTACTACATGAAAGAAGAGTATGTACTTGCCATTGCGAGCGCAACACGTTTTATACAGCTTTACCCTGCTGATGCCCATGTTGATTATGCTTATTATTTGCGCGGTCTTGCTGAGTATAAGAAAAATATGGGATTTTTTGAGAAAGTATTTTCACTCGATTTCTCGACACGTGATTTGACAGATATCAAACAAGCTTATCATGATTTTGATAGCGTGGTGACGGAATTTCCACGGAGTGTTTATGCAGCCTCTGCATACCAGTATGTCGTGTATCTTCGTAATGTGCTGGCTAATTATGAGTTACAAGTTGGCGAGTATTATTATGCGCGGCGAGCCTATGTTGCAGCCGCTGACCGTGCTAGCCGTGTGATTAAATATTTTGAAGGTGCCCCGGCCGTTCAAGCGGCCTTAGTGTTGCTTGCAAAGTCTTATCATGAGCTGGGTGAAACGAAGCTGGAACAAGATACGCTGGCTGTGATGCGATATAATCATATGGCAATGTCGTAAAGAAACTCAAATTTATCAATATCGAACCATTTATTCAGAAGATACTAAAATCAATAACTTTTTGAATAAAAAGGCTTTTTCTCAAAAATAACTCCAATAAAATTTTTTATAATATACATCCTCTATAATGACTATATCGGTGAGCAATAATAGGGGGGGGTGTATGTCAAATAGCTCGAGCCGTATTATTTTGGAAGAGCTGCAGAATGAAAGAAAAGACATTTTAGAAATGTTGAGAGAGCCTTTTTTAAAATATTGTGAAGAGATTGCAATGCAACTAGATAATAGAACGGGGGAGGTAAGTAAGTATTATCAAGTCAATCCTGAAATTGACAAAGAAAGCTTAGCAATTGACTCAAAGAAGCGCGAGAATTTTATTCACAATACTAAAGAAAAATCAGGTGATAAGACTTTCGATGATTTTTATAGCCAGTTGCAAGCTGTTTTGCCGCGTTTGCAATTGAGTGATATGGAAACTTTGGGACAAACAAACGAAACACTCGCCACAAAAGACTTTCGTAAATGTTTTGATATGTTGAATGATGCAGGCTTTTATAATGTTAATCGTAACCCCGTTAATTTTTGGTCAGGATCGGATGCTCAAAAACAGGCGAATACAACAAATACATCATTATCAGATAGCAATGTACCTGCGATTAACATCATGATTAAATTCGGTGTGATGCTGTTAGAAAATAAAAGTCCAATGGCTGAGTTATTGTTTCATGGAAGCTCTGCAGAGCTTTCAGCAGAGGCAACTGGAACCGTCATGCTTTTTATGCCAAAAACAATGACAGCACATAACTTTAATTGGTTGGCCGAGCTGAATCGATTACAGGATGATAGACATACCGGTAAAATTAGCGAATTAAAAATCTCTATTTTTGATCCTGTCAATAAAGTTTGGAGTGAACCAATGCATTTTCAAGACGTCTTAACGCAAGATAGGGTGGGGGTTATGTCGCGTAGTACATCGCTTTCAGACAATCAAAAGAAAACGCCAGTGCGACCTAGTACTTTAAGAAGATTTAAGAGTAACACACTTAAAAGTAACAGAGAGAGTGACATGTTGCCGCGTTCGCATAGTGATGCGACTGATGGCTCTGCGTTTTCTCGCGAAGAATCTACAGAACCAAAACAATCTACAGAACCAAAATCTCGGGGTTTTGGTAGGAAATAGGAAACGATAACGATCGATTGTCAGCCTTTTTCTTGTTTAAAAAAATTACCTTTTAAACCCATTAGTGATTGGATAGCGCCAATCCCGATTAAATGCCTTGTGATTGATGTGGGGGCCAGGTGGAGATTGATGGCGTTTGTATTCGTTTTTTCTGATCAAATTCATTACTTTTAAGACTGTTTCTCGATCAAAACCTTTTGAAACGATGGTTGTAATGCTTTCGCCGTGATTGAGATAACGTGCAAGAATGTCATCTAAAATGGGATAGGGTGGTAAAGTGTCTTCATCCTTTTGATCTGGTTTTAACTCAGCCGTAGGCGCTCTTTGAAGGGTGCGTTCTGGAATCAGTGGTGAACATTGATTGCGATAATACGCAAGTTCATAAACCAATGTTTTTGGAATGTCTTTAAGGATGGCATAGCCACCTGCCATATCACCATAGAGTGTACAATAGCCAACGGCAAGTTCGCTGCGATTACCCGTTGTGAGAACGAGATAGTTATGTTTATTGGCAAGCGCCATTAAGATAATGGCTCGACATCGTGCCTGCATGTTTTCTTCGGTGACATCGGGTGTTTTATCTTCGAAATGAGGCATTAGTGATTCTAGTAAAGCTTGATATGTTTGTTCTATAGAGATGATTGTATGATGAATATTAGCATTTTTTATAAGCTCCAGTGAGTCATCTGTGCTGATGGCGGTTGTGTAGCGCGATGGCATGAGTACCGCTCGGACGTTGTCTTTGCCTAGCGCATCGAGTGCAATTGCAACGGTGAGTGCAGAATCAATCCCGCCTGATACACCAATATAGACGCCCTGAAAATGATTTTTGTGTAGGTAATCACGTACGGCAAGTACCAAGGCATCATAGAT
Source organism: Gammaproteobacteria bacterium RIFCSPHIGHO2_12_FULL_42_10 (assembly GCA_001801625.1). GTDB lineage: Bacteria > Pseudomonadota > Gammaproteobacteria > DSM-16500 > DSM-16500 > Aquicella. The sequence continues at coordinate 8,648 of MGYE01000074.1, read as the reverse complement.
CAGTTGTGCTTTATGGCGAGAGGCTTTTTCACAGGCGGCTTCTGATGTGTACTCGCCTATGGGTGTGATGAGTTGGGTGGTTGGGTGAAAATCCATTGTGAGCAGTGTTTCTTTAAAAAATCCAGCGCTAACCGCAAGGATACCTTCAGCATTAACAACCATTGAGCCACCATCAAAGAGAATGTCATCTTGTCCGCCTATCTGGTTAATATAGGCACAAGGCAGATGATGTGCTTTGGCCTGCCTTGAAAGGATGGTCAATCGTCTTTCGTGTTTATTTTGCTCAAAGGGCGAGGCATTGGGAATGAGCATGAGTTCCGCGCCATTTGCTTTAGCTTGTTGTATGGGGGATGTGTGCCATACATCTTCGCAGATGATGATGCCAACTGGGACGCCATGAATCTTTGTGACACAGGTGTTGTTACCAGATTTGAAATAACGTTTTTCATCAAAGACACCGTAGTTGGGAAGATACTGTTTGTGACATTGTGTAATGATTGTGCCTTGATAGAGCAACGAGCAGGCGTTATAGAGCCCTGATTCGGCATGATGTGGGTGGCCAACAAGACAATAAATATTTTTATTTTTCAATTTATTAATTAATATATTTAAAGCATTTTCTGATTCATGGAGAAAGTCTTTTCGGAGTAGTAAATCCTCTGGTGAATAGCCAGTTAAGCTAAGTTCTGAAAAAACAATGATATGGGATGCGGTGTTTTCTGCCTGCTCGATTGCTAAAAGATGTTTATCAAGGTTGCCAGCGATATCTCCTACGAGAAGATTCAGCTGTGCAAGGGTAATGCGTAGCGGTTTTGTCATGGATGTTCCTTTGTGTATAAGATCCACTGTGCGTGTTGCTCACTTTTTGCATGTCAGTACGCAGTGTTACTGGCTCACGTTGAACACGATTGGTTTGATCTCTGCAAGCATTGTAGTCGCAATAGCAGAATCTGAATCTTGATCTTTCAGAAATAAATGCTCTTCTATCGCATGTGCTTCCTCAGAGACTAGCCAAATTGTTTGATCGTTTGGTTTGAGTGAGATTGCATCGACCAATACACCGCCTATTTCCAACAGACCATTATTTTCATAATAGAGTGGGGCACCTCTTGTTTGTGGTACATTGGTTGCAAGATGTGCCTGATAGAGTTGTTTTTTTAATTTAGCTCGATAGTGTATACGCGCGATGATTTCTTGCCCAGTGTAACAGCCTTTATTGAAACTAATTGCATCCGTCTTCTGAAGGCTGAGTTCGTGAGGCAGAAATTGACCGGAAGTTTCAGGATAAATGGCAGGTAATTGTGGGTAGGGAATGGTTGGGATGGGAATGGCATGGGTTCTCAGCACATCGAGCGACACTTTAGAAAAAATGGCATATTTTTTTAAGGCGGTCAGCGTGATGGGGATCATACTCTCAGGCATGAATAAATAATAATCATGTTGATAGAGAAAAATATTAAACAAACTGATGATGCGTCCTTCTCGATTGCAATGTAGCGCTAAATGACACTGAGATGCTGTCATTTTCCCTATATCACAGGTGAGCTGACCTTGCAGGAATGTTGTTGCATCTGGACCGCTAATTTTAAGTAAAGGGTTCATAGGGGGCGTCATGGCCGGTTCGCTGCTATCCACGTTATAATTTCCTCTGGGTGTTTGATATAGCCATCTGCGCCCCAGGTAAGTGGGCGATCATTTTCACCAATATAGCCATAAAGCGCGACTAAGACTGCGACGTTGGCACGCTTTGAGGCGAGCACATCAATTTCTGCATCGCCAATATAGAGACAGTTTTTTGGCTCACATTGTAATAATTGGCAGGCATGTAAAATAGGTAGTGGGTCAGGTTTACGTTTTTCTAAGGTATCACCACAAATCACGCAGGCTGTTCTTTTGTCTAAGTTAAAATGTTTCAAGAGATCGCCTGTAAATCGCGCTGGTTTATTGGTGACGATGCCCCAAGGCATGGAGGCGTGATCGAGATAGTTAAACACTTCACTGATGCCTTTGAACAATTGCGTGTTGAGAGTAGAGGTGCGCTCGTATAGCAAGAAGCATTCTTCGAGAAGTACGGGAAAAGTTGGATGCATTTCATCAATATCAAGACCCACCTTGAGCAGTGCACTGACACCGTGTCCTACTGCTTCTCGCAGCTTGCTAAAAGGCGTGGGGGGTAAAAGATGCGCAACGCGTACCTGATTGACAGCCGCTGCAATATCTTCTGCGGTATCTAATATGGTGCCATCGAGATCAAATAGTACAGCGCGTTTTGGACACATGGTTTTTTTCTAATGGTTGAGTGGCATAAAAAAGATAATTGATGGATAAATCCTCAGTTAATCGACAACTGCCCCAGGGGTAATAGGTAAGCCCTCGTGTTTCTTGTGGATTGAGACCGGATTTTTTAACCCAATTGCTCAATTCTGAGGGACGAATAAACTTCGCATAATCATGCGTTTCTTTGGGTAATAACTTAAAGAGATATTCTGCGCCAAGAATGGCAAAAAGATAGGCCTTGGGGTGACGATTCAGTGTTGAGAAAAATAGATGTCCTCCTGGTTTTAATAGTTTTGCAGAAGCTTCCACAATGGATGCAGGCTGTGGCACATGTTCCAGCAGCTCTAAACAGGTCACGATGTCAAATTGTGCAGGATGAAGTGCTGCCATTTCTTCTGCGGTGGTTGTAAGGTAGTCGATTGTGAGCGCTGATTTTGCTTGATGCGCTTTTGCGACCTCGATGAGTGAGTGATCTGCATCAATTCCCGTGACATGCGCACCCGCTTTTGCTAGACTCTCGCTGAGAATGCCGCCCCCACAACCTATATCAATCACGCTTTTGCCCGCCAAGTTCACTTTTCCTTGAATGTAGCTTAGTCTAGTAGGGTTGATGCGATGCAATGTTTTTAATGCGCCTTCCGTATCCCACCAATGCAAGCTTTGCGATGAGAATTTTTCTAATTCTTGCATGTCGATGTTGTGTGACATAATGGGTTAGCCCTAGGCATTTGTCGGTCAATGAAATAATATACCGTATTCTATAGGAGAAAACGATGTCAAATGAGATTCTTTCAAGCGAAATGGAAACGAGTCTTGCTGCAATGGTCTATCGCAAAGATTACACACCATCTGCCTATTTAATCGATTCCGTTGACCTTGACATCGTTTTAAACGAGTCTGATGCATGTGTATCATCCCATATTCAATTTACACGCCGTGCTTTGGATGAGGCATCGCCACTTGTTTTGAATGGCGAAGGATTAATACTAGAATCTATTCAATTAAATGGCCAGCTGCTATCTGGCGCAGAATATCAGCTGACAGACCAAACGCTTACCATTGTTTCCGTTCCTCATTCATTTGTACTGGATATTGTCGTACGTATTTTTCCTCATCAAAATGAGGCATTGAGTGGTCTTTATCGCTCTAAAACGATGTATTGCACACAGTGTGAAGCTGAAGGATTTCGACGTATTACTTATTTTTTAGATCGACCCGATGTGCTCACAGCCTATACGACAAAAATAACAGCCAATCGTGCCCGCTATCCTACGCTGCTTTCAAATGGCAATTTGGTTGCGCAAGGCGAACTGCCTCATGGCAGGCATTGGGTAAAGTGGGTAGACCCTTTTAAAAAACCCAGCTATCTTTTTGCATTGGTTGCAGGTGATTTTGATTTATTGGAGGATCGTTTTACCACGCAATCAGAGCGAGAAATTGCGCTTAAGCTTTATGTCGAGAAAGGCTACCTACATCAAGCAAATCACGCGATGCAATCATTAAAAGATGCGATGCTGTGGGATGAAAAGACATATGGACGTGAATATGATCTTGATATTTACATGATCGTGGCAATCAATGATTTCAATATGGGTGCGATGGAGAATAAAGGTCTGAATATATTTAATACAAAATATATTTTAGCTCAACCAAGTACGGCAACAGATGAAGATTATCTGCATGTAGAAACAGTGGTTGCACATGAATATTTTCATAACTGGACTGGCAATCGTGTGACTTGTCGCGATTGGTTTCAGTTGAGTTTAAAAGAGGGACTCACGATTTTTCGTGAACATCATTTTGCAGAAGATATTTTTTCGCGCGCCGTGATGCGAATTCGTGATGTGCGATATTTGCGTGAAGTGCAATTTGCAGAAGATAGCGGCCCACTGGCACATGCTGTGAGGCCAGATGCTTATATTGAGATTAATAATTTCTATACAACCACTATTTATGAGAAAGGCGCTGAAGTCTTGCGTATGCTTCAGACGATTTTAGGAAAATCGTTATTTCGTAAAGGAATGGATTTATATTTTGCAACATTTGATGGACAGGCTGTTACGATTGAAGATTATCTGCAAACGATGGAAGCGGTTTCTGGTATTGATCTTGCGCAATTCCGTCTTTGGTACAGCCAAGCAGGAACACCTCATGTTTATGTCAGCAATGTATACGATGCTGTCAGCCAAAAATATACAATGACTTTGCGTCAAGAAACTCAAAGTACGCCAGATCAACCCGAAAAACAGCCATTCTATATTCCGATACAAATGGGATTATTAGATGATAATGGACAAACGATTGCTGAAAAGATACTAGCATTAACACAGTCGACGCAAACATTCGTTTTTGAAAAGATTGCAACAAAACCGATTCCATCGTTACTGCGAAATTTTTCTGCGCCTGTTAAATTACATTATGATTACAGCGTTGATGAACTGGTCTTCTTATTCAAATACGATCAAGACCCGTTTAATCGTTGGGAAGCAGGGCAGCAGTATTTCACGCGTACTTTGCTTGCGATGGTTGAGGATTATCAGCAACAAAGAACATTACAGTTGCCTGATAAAGTAGTGGAGATGTTTGAGTATGTCATTAAAGATGCTTCGAGGGAGGGTAATAGCAACGGAGATGATCTTTGCTTCGTTTCGGAAATGCTTTCATTGCCTTCAGAGAAATATCTCGCAGAACAGATGACAATCATCGATGTTGATGCTATTCATGCCGCGCGAGAGTTTGTATTGCAGGGTATTGCGGTTCAGTTAGAAAAGATTTTATTAGAGCATTATCATCGTTTGCATCATCCTTTCGCGCAGTATGTCTTTAATATGAAAGCAATGGGTGAGCGACAGTTTAAAAATACCTGTTTAGCGTATCTCATGCGTCTGCCTCAACACGCAGCATTAGGCATGAAACAATTTGAAGATGCTTTGGATAATAATATGACGGATACGCAAGTCGCGTTGACTTCATTGGTAGAGCTTGAGTCGCCTTTGCGTGATGCGGCATTATCAAAATTTTATACCGTCTGGCAACAGGATGCGTTGGTTGTGGACAAATGGTTTGCTGTGCAAGCTGCCTCTAAACGTCAAGATGCTTTATCCTGCGTGAAAGCGCTCATGCATCATCCTCTTTTTGATATTAAAAATCCAAATAAAGTTTATGCATTGATTGGGACGTTCTGTCAGCGTAATGCCGTTCATTTTCATGCGCTGAATGGTGAAGGTTATATATGGTTGCGTGAATGCGTAGAGACACTAAACCAATTTAATCCACAAATTGCGGCTCGTATGGTCCAACCATTGACGATTTTTAAACGATATGATAGAGAACGTCAGCAATGTATGCGTCAACAATTAGAAATTTTATTACAGCATACTTCCCTTTCTAACGATGTTTTTGAACTGGTAACAAAGAGCCTACTATGACCAATAAACGAATAGAATCTGACAGTATGGGTGAAATTGAAGTGCCTAATGATAAGTATTGGGGTGCGCAGACTGAGCGCTCGCTAGGGCATTTTGCAATTGGTTGTGATGAAATGCCGCAAGATTTAATACGAGCTTTTGCGATTTTAAAGAAAGCAGCCGCAATCACTAATCATTCATTGGGACTCATGAAACAAGATATCATGACGTGGATTGTTTCTGCAGCAGATGATGTGATTGCTGGAAAATTTAATGATCAATTTCCACTGAGAGTCTGGCAGACGGGCAGTGGCACACAAACGAATATGAATGTGAATGAAGTTATTTGTCATCGTGCAAATGAAATTGCAACAGGTAAGATGGATGGCAAGCATCCTGTGCATCCCAATGATCACGTCAATCAATCGCAATCCTCTAACGATACTTTTCCAACTGCGATGCATATTGCAACAGCGGAGGCATTGGTTAATCAGTTATTACCTGCTGTTTTGCTTTTAAAAGAGGGACTAGCAGAGAAAGAGCAGAAATTTTCCCACATTATTAAAATTGGCCGTACACATTTGCAAGATGCCGTGCCATTAACGTTGGGACAAGAGTTTTCAGGCTATGTTTCGCAACTTTCCGCTGCAATATCTAATATTCAGAAAACGCTACCTGGTTTATATGAACTTGCTATTGGTGGGACAGCCGTTGGAACGGGCCTTAATACGCATCCACAATTTGCGACGAAAATGGCCGAGAAAATTGCAGAGATGACGCATATGCCATTTGTATCAGCACCCAATAAATTTGCGGCACTGGCTGCAAATGATGTTTTTGTCTTTGTCAGTGGTGCTCTAAAATCGCTTGCAGTGGCATTAATGAAAATTGCAAATGATGTGCGTTGGTTGGGGTCGGGTCCCAGGTGTGGCATTGGAGAATTAATTTTGCCAGCAAATGAGCCTGGTTCTTCGATTATGCCTGGCAAAGTGAATCCGACACAGTCGGAGGCGATGTCCATGGTGTGCATGCAGGTCATGGGTAATGATGTAACGATTGGTTTTGCTGCGTCACAAGGTAATTTTGAGCTGAATGTTTACAAACCCGTTATTATTCATAACATGATGCAATCTATTCGATTGCTAACAGATACTTGCGTGATGTTCAATCGATACTGCGTAAAAGATTTGGCAGCCAATGAAATGGTGATTCAAAATTATGTGAATCATTCATTAATGCTGGTAACAGCGCTTGCGCCTAAAATTGGCTATGATAAAGCAGCACAAATTGCACATAAAGCCTGGCATGAGCATATTTCGTTGTTAGAGGCATGTTTAGCGCTAGGATACTTAGACGAAAAAACATTTAAAGAAATAGTACGTCCCGAGACGATGCTCGGGCCGCATGAGTAAATCATTCTGCGCGCCTCTGGATGACAGCGCGTAGGGTGAGTGAGGAATACCAATATGAGAAAAGTATTTAACTTTAGCCCAGGCCCCGCTATGTTGCCAGAAGCTGTTTTGAAAACGGCTCAAGCTGAGATGTTAAATTGGCATGGTACAGAAATGTCTGCGATGGAATTGCCGCATCGTGGCATGCATTTTCAAGAGGTCATGCAGCAAACTGAAAGTGATTTAAGAACGTTGCTTGCGATACCTCCGCATTATCGTGTTTTGTTTTTGCCTGATGGTGCTGCTGCGCAATTTACGATGGTGCCGCTTAATTTATTGGGTGATAAAAAGTGCGCTGATTATATTCAAACTGGGATATGGTCGAAGAAAGCACTCACTGAAGCAGAGCGTTATGGTGCGATTAATATTGCTGCGACGTTAACAAAATGTGATGGTCTTCTCGCACTTCCACCACAGTCGACATGGTCGTTAGATGAGAAGGCTGCCTATGTTCATTATGCGTCGAATGAAACGATTGATGGCGTGCAGTTTCATTGGGTACCCGAAACAGGCTCTGTTCCGCTGGTGGGCGATTTTTCTTCCGATATTTTGTCTCGCCCACTCGATGTTGAGCGTTATGGTTTAATTTATGCGAGCGCACAAAAAAATATGGGACAAGCGGGACTCACTGTGCTTATTATCAGAGAAGATTTAATTCAAGATCCCTTGCCTGGTACGCCCACACTTTATACGTATAAAGTGCATGCCAAACATCACTCGATGGCCCATACGCCGCCTACTTATAGTTGGTATATCACGGGGCTTGTTTTAGCATGGCTTAAAGCACAAGGCGGAGTGGATGCGATTTTCCAAATTAACCAACGTAAAGCATGTCATTTATATGATTGCATTGATCGCTCGAATGGATTTTATGTTTCTCCTGTTCATCCGGATTGTCGATCCATGATGAATGTTGTTTATGATATCCATGAGAAAACATTAGAACCTATCTTTTTAGAAGAAGCCGCTAAGCATGGTTTGGTTTATTTAAAAGGCCATCGCTTAAGAGGCGGTATTCGCGCAAGCATTTACAATGCGATGCCCGAAGCAGGCGTGCTATTGCTCGCAGACTTTATGCATACCTTCATGAAGCAATACGGATAGCCCCGCAACAAGTGCGGGGTGACAAAGACCCCATAACTATGTTTATTGAAAAAATAACAGGCACAAGTCTGATTGAAGTCCTGGTGAGTTTATTTTTACTTTCACTCATGGCTGCTGCCAGCAGCGAATTAAATTTAGTCTCCTTGCGAGAAGCGAAAAGTGAGTATTATTCTAGTGTTGCCATGCAACAAATCAAAAATATGCTCGCTGTATTATCGATTCCACAAGCGATGGATACAGCCTCTGCATTAGAGCGTTGGAATCAACAGAACCAAATGGTTTTACCGAGAGGAAAGGGAACGGTTCGAGGACAGCACCCTCATTTTGTTGTATCGATTTATTGGGGTGGTGAACCAATAGAAGATTGTACGATGAATCGTATCGGGGTATCTGGATGTTTGTCATTAAC
>MGYE01000073.1 GCA_001801625.1 Gammaproteobacteria bacterium RIFCSPHIGHO2_12_FULL_42_10 | reverse complement strand
ATATGATGCCGGTATCTTCTGCTCGATGAAGAATGCTAAGCATGCTGACACCAAATTCTTGTTTAAGTATGGCGAGTTCACGCGGCTCAATAAAATTCCGATGTGCACCAATAATATTGGCTAAAACTTCTTTTGGCATGAGAAATGCGCCGGCAAATCGATCGCAGCATTTTTCTTCATCTAAATCTGGATGAAAAGTACCGTGTAAGACAAGATGGCCGAGCTCATGTGCCAAAGTAAATCGCTGTCTATCGCCAGGCCATTGGTTTCCGATGACGATAATTGGCATCTTATTTATAGTTGCTGATAACCCATCAAATTTAGGGTACTGTTGGTTATCAATTTCAAATACTTTAATGCCATGCTCTTCGAATATATCAATTAAATCTGGTATTGGCTCAATGCCCAACTTCCACTGTTTGCGTATGTTGTCTGCCACATTTTCAATGTCATCATATCCCGTGATCTTTTTAGGGGTCATTGAAAATTCAGCGATAGGTGGCAAAGGAAACATACTTTCAAGTTCAACACGCCGTTCAATTTGATCAAGAATTTTAGCAGTGATTTCTTCAAGATCACGATCAGATATGTCGGCATGTTTGCGATATTGTATTTTTTCCAGAGTAAATCGATCGGGTCTAAAAAAATATTCAACGCGAACATTCAATGCCTTTGCAAGCTTAATCAGCATGTCTGAGGAAGGGGTGGCTTCACTGTCCTCGTATTTTTTGATACCTGCATGGCTTAGCTGGACACGATCCCCTAATTCACGCAAGGATAATCCAGAAGCTTTTCTTGCGCGTTGAATTCGACTCCCTAACATATGCACCTCGCAATGGTTTACATTATTAAGTATATACTGGATTATTGTAAACTTCAAATTAAGTTATTATATATAAAACAAATAGTTATATAACAAGCGATTTATGGTCAATTGCAATGTGCAAGAACACACAAATTTCACCATATAGTGCAATGTACGTAAGAGGCATATCACGGTTCAGCTCTTCATAATTCGAAGATTCAATTTCTTCAATTCCAATCTCTGGCATCCAGATTTTACCTAAAACTTCATGCCAAATTTTTGAAAGCTCAGGTATGACTTCCAGGCGATCTCTTGTGTTGGCTTTCCTGTAAGAGAAAAGAGAATCGTGTTGTCTCACTCCGGACTCTGCAAGCCTGCAATGGCAAGCACTGTGTCAACCGTTCGTTGATCACTCTCATATTGTTCTTTTGCTTGAAAAAATCGCTTCTTTGCAACCGACAGCACACCCCACGAGACATGTTGCGCCTCCAAGGTGCGTACATTTTGTCTTTCGCGATCTAGTGCTAATTTTGATGAAGCTGCGCGCATTTCGTAGGATAAAATTGATTCACCAAATTTTTCTGGGTCCTGTTGTTCTTGATCTAAATAGAACTTCATTCTATCTCGCGCACCATAGGCAAGAACACATTGCTTGGCTTGCTTATGGGACAATGCATGGTCTGTAGACAAACATTTTTTTAGAGATTGTTCTAAAAATGAAGGATGTGATAAAAAATACGATACAGTGCATTCTGTTTTCTTGCACGCTACCAGAGAAAAACAAATAATCGAAATAAATACAATTATTAAACTTCGTTTACATAAAACAAATATATGACGCATGATCAGTATTCCAAAAGAAAAAGCCTACTCCACACGCCTATCGCATTAGCGTGTACGGCATACCGTGATGTACGGCCAAATAGGCAAAAGGAAGCGACAATAATGCAAGACCTGCAACCAATAAAAAAACGACTGTTCCAATCGGCACAGCGAGTGGATTTCTGCAATGTTCTACATATTTAATAATGCTAGCAAAAAGAAATGAGCCGCCAATCACAAAACAAGCTGTATAAATAAAATCAGATAAATAGGCAACTGGTTCTAGTAAATTTGTAGCCACACCTCCTATCCCAATCGGTGGAGATGCCATAGCTGTTTGCGCCAAATCCGATAACAATACAATCAGCATCCAGTGTATAATCATGAGTATGTCAAGCCCAGATAAAATACCATCATTTCAAGCGTACATTGCAGAGCAATGTAACATAATTCATAAAAAGCGAACAGATCTCAATGATCTCTGTGTTCAAAAAATTATCCATGCTAATAGTCCATTCGAACTCTATCCAAACCACCCTATCCAGACAAATAAACGATTAAAATATGGCGCACTTTTAATACACGGCTTGTTAGACTCGCCATTTTCACTGCGCGATATCGCCCATCATCTGAAAAATCACGGCATTTTAAGCCGTGCCATTCTCTTGCCAGGCCACGGCACCATCCCAGATGATCTACTCTCCATTACATATGATGATTGGATTAAAGCAGTACGCTTTGGTATTGATTCACTCAAAAACCAAGTCGAACAAATATTTATGGTTGGTTATTCAACCGGTGCTGCGCTCTCTATATACCATGCCTACCAAGAGAGCGCTATCTGCGGCATGATATTGCTCTCTCCTGCCATTAAAATTAAAGCGCCCATTCGTTTTATCGTTCATTGGCACCGATTCATTAAAAAATTCGGTCGCGATCACTATCAATGGCTTTACAAGAGCAAAGAAAATGATTATGCAAAATATCAATCCATTCCATTTAACGCGATCACACAAGTTGCAAAACTCACCGATGTCATTCAAACATTACATACAAAACACTCACTCGAAACACCCCTATTTTTGATTATGAGTCATGATGATGAAACCGTTTCAAGTCGCGGTGCTTTACAATTTTTTAAGAACCTACCTCATCCTGCCAGCCGATTCATGCTCTACACCACTCAACAACTGCATTTCAATGATTCACGTATTTGCACGCGCTTTACACATCCCGAATCCATGCACATTAAACACTACGCACATGCAGCCATTCCATTCTCACCTAATAATTTACACTACGGTATGATGGGTGACTACGAAACAACATCCATCTCAAGCACGATTTCTTATAATCCTGATTTTAGCTATATGGCAAATGAGATTGTGCGATTTATTAAAAATCAATGACCCAACATCGCCTTCTGAATTGCTTCTCGCAATACAGAAAGCGATCCATGAAAAAAATGTCCAACACCCTCAAAAGATAAAATAATGGGTTTTGGGCGACGCGCTTTAGCCCATGCAAAAACAGCCTCGGCAGACACTATTTCATCTGCCATCCCTTGCGCGACAATCCAAGGACAGCTAATCGGTGGTAAATCCTGCATAGGAAAATTGACAACAGATGGTGCGACTGTAATCAGTTGGTCAACAGGCAATTTTGTCGCGCCCTTGGCTGCAATGTACCCGCCAAAAGAAAATCCAGCCAACCAAAGATGTGTGGGCGAATACGTTCGGTACAACCACGATACAACCGCCAATAAATCATCACATTCACCTATACCTTGATCAAATGTTCCTTCGCTTTTCATGACGCCACGAAAATTGAATCTAACTGTATTTGCTCCCATCTCTTGGAAAGTCTTAGCAAGCGTCGTGACTACTTTGTTATTCATTGTACCGCCAAACAAAGGATGAGGATGGCAAATGACGCCCCATGTTTGATGCGTCTGTCCTAACTGCATCGTAATCAATAACTCTAATTGACCAACGGGACCCTCAATTAAAAGTTTTTCTTCAACATAATCTTGAACGATAGGCATAGCACTCACCAACCTGAATACAAAATAGCGGCGTTGTTGAATAAAACGATCAATATCCTCACGATCTTACTCCACAAGCTTTTGTCAGTCGATCACGTATTGCATCCCATGCCATCTCTTCTGGAACCGCTTCAATCACAATTTTCTTAAAGCCTCGTCGATCCAACTCGCGCATTGTTTGATATAACAGACGCGCATAAGTCGGCGCATCTTGCGGCATAGCAATCTGGCAATGTAATGCAGATAACGACGATCGCAGAAGAGAACGTGTCATCAAAGCAATGGGTGCTTCTGCTTTCACCTCCAAACCATCTACATAATCGAGCAGCCTGTCTCTTGTCAGCATGACTGTTTCAGTTGTTGGGGCATAATGAAGCGCATGCATGCCCGATGTGCGAACTGTAGTGCCAGCTGGACTAGACATGCTAATCTTCTCACCCAATACACTCTCAATCATCGATTTTGTGATCGCTCCAGGGCGTAAGAAAGTAGGCGACTCTTCGCTCATATCAAGTATGGTTGATTCAACTCCCACATCACAACGACCCCCTTCTAAAATTAAATTGACTCGCTCACCCAGCTCTTCGAAAACAGCCTCTGTTGTCGTTGCGCTAATACGCGTAAATCGGTTAGCAGAGGGCGCTGCAATACCACTTGCAAATTCAGTTAACAATGCCTGCGCAACAGGATGGCTAGGAACACGAACACCAATGGTTGTTTGTCCACCTGTTACCTCGGGTATCACGCCTGGCGCTTTTTTGAGAATCAATGTTAGCGGTCCGGGCCAAAAAGCCTTTGCTAACTGTAAAGCACGTCTTGGCAAGTCTAAAACCCACTCATCAAGCTGTGATAAATTTGCAAAGTGAATGATTAAAGGATGATTATAAGGTCTTGATTTAATATCAAATATATTTTTTACTGCCAACACATTGCGCGCATCACCACCCAACCCATAAACAGTCTCTGTAGGAAATGCCACAAGCCCGCCCTCTCGCAAAATGGCGCTTGCTTTCTTGATGTCAGCTGAAGTGGTCTTGGTCATAAGTATGAAGGATTATATCAAAAAAATATCATGCTTGCTGATTCATAACAAAAGACAATTGAAAATATGTCTGTCACCCCGCACTTGTTGCGGGGTCTGGTGTTTTGCTGTGTACAAGGTACACTATTCCCATGACAGACTGCCTAGCGCTCGATAAAGAACCGATTGCCCTCATTAGAGGCCAAGCTTATACCGATCTACCTGCTGATCTCTATATTCCACCCGATGCCATGAAGGTGTTTTTAGAAGCCTTCGAAGGGCCGCTTGATTTATTGCTCTATCTCATTCGTAAACAAAATTTAGATATTTTAGATATTCCTATTGCAAAAGTAACTGAGCAATACATGGAATATGTTGATTACATGAAAACTCTCTCGCTCGATCTTGCAGCAGAATATTTAGTCATGGCTGCTATTTTAGCTGAAATTAAATCACGCTTATTACTGCCTAAAAAAGAAAATCCAGATACCGCTGAAGAAGCAGATCCACGGGCTGCGCTCGTTCGACGTCTACAAGAATATGAACGCTACAAGCAAGTCTCACTAGCCCTAGATAACATGCCAAGAGCAGAACGTGATTTTTTTACGGTCAACATCGATCGTAACGCCATTGCCATCCCCGTCGTTTTACCCAATATTGCTTTACAAGATTTAGTGCGTGCCTTAGGGGAAGTCTTAAAACGAACTGAATTTTCTACTAACCACCATGTTATTTTAGACGCTTTGTCGGTTCGCGAGAAAATGACCTACATTTTAGACAGCATACAAAAAACACCGTATTGCCCTTTTAACATACTCTTTCAGTTAGCAGAAGGACGTTTGGGTGTTGTCGTGACATTTTTAGCGATGCTTGAGTTGCTTAAAGAAGGTTACATTCAATTCGTTCAAGCAACCGCCTTTGGTCCTATCTACCTCACTCCCACTCAATCGTCGCAGGCGGCTTGCTAGAAATATCGTAAGTCACGCGAGAGACATGCGGCACTTCATTACTAATACGATTTGAAACAGTTTCTAAAAATGCATAAGGTACGTGCGACCAACGCGCAGTCATAAAATCAATTGTCTCAACAATACGAATTGCAATGACATAATCATAATGACGTGCATCGCCCAATACGCCAACTGATTTAACAGGTAAAAACACAGCAAATGCTTGACTCGTCTTAGCATACAATGCCTGCTTATGTAACTCCTCAATCAAAATGGCATCTGCTTGCTGTAAAATTTCAACATATTCTCGCTTAACTTCACCTAATATGCGCACACCCAATCCTGGACCTGGAAAGGGGTGGGCATGCAACAGTTCAACAGGCAATCCTAATAAGGCACCCACTTGACGCACTTCATCTTTAAACAATTCACGCAAAGGCTCAATTAAACGAAGATTCATTTTTTCTGGCAACCCACCTACATTATGATGGGATTTAATCACAACACCTTGTCCAGATTTTTTTGCTGCAGATTCAATCACGTCAGAATAAATCGTTCCCTGCGCAAGCCATTTAATATTCGGGATTTTTTTAGATTCTTCTTCAAAAACATCGATAAATTGCTTGCCAATAATCTTACGTTTTTCTTCTGGATCCGTGATGCCAACTAATGCTTTAAAAAAGCGATCAGACGCATCAACAATGATCAGCGAAACGTTAAAATGCTTTGTAAATAGCGAGAATAGTCGCTCTTGATCATGTAAACGCAAAAGACCTGTATTCACAAACACACAGTGCAATTGTGATTGTATTGCGCGATGTAATAAAAGGGCTGCTACCGAAGAATCGACGCCACCGGATAATCCTAAAAGTACATGATCTTGACCCACACGCTCGCGAATTTTTTCTATTTGCTCATCGATAATATTGCGTGGGGTCCAACCAGACGTTGCTTTGCAAATATCAATGACGAACCGCTCGTAAATACGCTTACCTTGATGTGTATGAGAAACCTCTGGATGAAACTGCAGCCCATAAAAATTTTTTTCTTCATCGGCTATCCCTACAATCGGACATCGCGTCGTGCTTGCAATAACATGAAAATGAGGAGGAACCTGACTCACATGATCACCATGGCTCATCCAAACATCTAACAACGAAATGCCATGATCCGAAACACGATCTTCAATACCCTCTAATAGCATAGAAGGTGTATTCACTGATACTTCTGCGTGTCCAAATTCACGCTTACCTTCTTGTTCCACTAAGCCGCCTAACTGCAAAGCCATCGCTTGCATGCCGTAACAAATACCAAGCACGGGGCAACCCAGATGAAAGATAATCTCTGGGATACGCGGTGTACTATCTGTTGTAACCGTCGCATGTCCGCCTGAAAGAATGACACCAACAGGGTTAAATTGCCGTATCGCATCATCTGCCAGCGTAAAAGGATGCACTTCACAATACACGCCTAACTCACGCACTCTGCGCGCAATGAGCTCGGTATATTGCGAACCAAAGTCAAGTACTAGTATTTTCTGCATGGTAATTAGGTGCTTCCTTAGTAATTTCAACATCATGTACATGACTTTCGCGCACGCCTGAAGGCGTGATTCTAATAAAAGAAGCGTGCTTATGCAGTGCTTCTATATCCTGACAACCTGTATAACCCATACCAGAACGTAGGCCACCGACTAATTGATGAATAATACTCACAACACTGCCTTTATAAGGCACACGACCCTCAATGCCTTCAGGTACAAATTTTTCTGCTTCTTGAGTGGCGTCCTGGAAATAGCGATCACTGGATCCATGGCGTTTTGCCATCGCACCCAATGAGCCCATGCCGCGATAAGACTTATAAGATCGGCCATGGTACATATCGACTTCACCAGGCGACTCTTCAGTCCCCGCAAATAACCCACCAATCATCACGCTATGTGCACCTGCTGCCAATGCTTTAACAACATCGCCCGCATAACGAATACCGCCATCAGCAATAATCTTAATTGTACTACCTTGTAGCGCATCGCTAACATTCGCAATCGCTGTAATTTGTGGCATCCCCACACCGGTTACAATGCGGGTTGTGCAGATGGAACCCGGACCCATTCCGACTTTAACAGCATCAGCGCCTGCCTCTGCTAGAGCGCTGGCAGCGCTTCCAGTTGCAATATTGCCTGCCACGACAGGTAGCGTTGGGTAATGCTTCTTCATCCAGCGTACGCGGTCTAATACAGGCTTAGAGTGACCATGCGCCGTATCGACCACGACCACATCCACCCCTGCCGCTACCAATGCAGCGACGCGTTCGTCAGTATCGCTACTCGTACCGACCGCCGCTCCAACATGCAAAACACCAGCAGGCCCTCGAATACATTTTACTTGACGCACATGCTCTGCCTGCTCTTCGATAGACATATTCTTATGAATGATGCCGCACCCCCCCTCTAAAGCAAGCGCAATAGCCAAACGCGAATCAGTCACGGTATCCATTGCGGACGATAAAAAAGGAATAGTCAACGGAATATGTTGCGTTAAATAGGTATGAACACAGGTGTCTTTTGGCAAAAAGAGAGATTCATTGGGCGCAAGCAGTACATCATCGAAAGTTAACGCAAGATCATGTTGTACCAAACGCAGCATGTTAATTCTCCCTCTCTAATAATTAAATATTCGGGTTAAAATTAACGGTTCATTCTACGTGGATTAAAAAATATTAGCAATGATATAGTCAATAAGAGCTAACGGATAAAATAAGAGGCAAAAACCATTACCCCAGCTTCCCATGACACTGCTTATACTTCTTGCCTGAATTGCAAGGGCAAGCATCATTACGCCCAATTTTTGGCTGGCCACGCGTAATGGTCTCAGCAGCAGGCATGGCATCGGCAGCTTCTAGTGCTGGCTCTTCCAATGCATTGATTTCAGCATGTTGATACACAAGTGGTTTTGCAAACATTGGAGTGAGCCGTGCAGTTTCAATGGGTGCAGCATTTTCCTCAAGACGTACTTCAAGTTTACTGAGAGTAGAAATCACATCATAATTAATCTTATCGAGCAATCTTGAAAACAATTCAAAAGATTCGCGTTTGTATTCTTGTTTAGGATTTTTCTGTGCATAGCCACGCAAATGAATGCCTTGTCGTAAATAATCCATCGCGGATAAATGTTCTCGCCATGCGAAATCCAGGGTTTGTAACATCACCGTTTTTTCTAATTGTCGCATCACGCCAGCCGTTATTTTGGCTTCTTTTTCTAAATAGACTATCTCAAAGAAAGCGATAATAAAATCTTGTAATTTTTTCTGATCAACAGCCTGATTCTCTTCTAGCCACTGAGTCAGTGCAGGATGCAAATTAAAATCACTCGCTAAGCATTTTTCTAAACCTGCAATATCCCACTCTTCAATCAAGCTTTCTTCCGGCACAAATTGTTGCAATACATTCTGGATAACCAAATGACTGATATTGATAATCGACGCACGAATATCAACAGCACCTAATAGTTCGCTGCGTTCATGATAAATGACTTTGCGTTGCTCATTGGCAACATCATCATATTCTAAAAGTTGTTTGCGCATATCAAAATTAAAGGCTTCAACCTTGCGCTGTGCCTTTTCAATACTGCGAGACAACATTTTAGATTGCAACGCAGCCCCTTTTTCTACACCCATGTACTGCATCATGGCGTGCAAACGTTCGCCGCCAAATATACGCAGCAAACTATCCTTCAGCGAAAGATAAAAACGAGAACGCCCTGGATCACCTTGTCGCCCCGAACGACCACGCAATTGATTATCAATACGTCGCGACTCATGTCGCTCAGTGCCTAACACATAGAGTCCGCCTGATTTCACAACGTGATCATGGCGATCAAGCCAAGCCGCTTTACGACGTAAAAGCTCTTCATCGCTGCAATCAGTTAATTCTTTTAGCTCAGCATCCAGATTGCCGCCCAACACAATATCCGTGCCACGACCGGCCATATTGGTTGCAATCGTTACCGATTTTGGACGTCCTGCTTGAGCAATGATCTGTGCTTCTTTTTCATGAAATTTAGCATTCAATACTTCATGTGGAATGTTCGCATTTTTCAAAAGCTGCGATAAATGCTCGGACGCCTCAATGGAAGTGGTACCGACAAGAATAGGCTGCTCTTTTGCATGGATATCTTTAATATCACTCACAATCGCCGCATACTTTTCTTCTACAGACAAATAAATCACATCTGATTCATCTTCACGAACCATTGGTTGGTGTGTTGGGATCACAACCACTTCTAATCCATAAATTTGCTGAAATTCATAGGCTTCAGTATCAGCGGTCCCTGTCATTCCAGACAATTTTTGATAAAGACGAAAATAATTTTGGAAAGTGATCGAAGCAAGCGTTTGATTTTCTTGATTGATTTTCACCTGTTCTTTTGCTTCGATTGCTTGATGTAGACCATCCGACCAACGTCTGCCCGGCATCGTGCGACCCGTATGCTCATCAACAATAATGACTTCATTTTGTTTCACAATATAATCATGATCGCGATGAAATAAAGCATGCGCACGCAATGCAGCATAAAGATGATGCATCAGTATCATATTACGCGCATCATACAAGCTCTCACCTGGATGTAATAAACCGCGCTCAACAAACAATGCTTCAACATGTTGATGTCCGGCTTCGCTCAAAAATGCCTGCTTTGATTTTTCATCGACATGATAATCGCCAACGCTGTTTGCATCGTTTTGTCGAGCCAAACTCGGCACCAGTGTATTCATTTTGAGATAGAGATCCGTGCTCTCATTCGCAATTCCTGA
The DNA here is from genome assembly GCA_001801625.1 of Gammaproteobacteria bacterium RIFCSPHIGHO2_12_FULL_42_10. Lineage (GTDB taxonomy): Bacteria > Pseudomonadota > Gammaproteobacteria > DSM-16500 > DSM-16500 > Aquicella. Next base: position 4,015 of record MGYE01000073.1, on the reverse strand, counting down.
AATAATAAGCGGCGTACGCGCCTCATCAATCAGAATAGAATCTACTTCATCAACAATAGCATGATGCAATCTGCGCTGTACCTTATCCCCAACCTGAAACACCATGTTGTCGCGCAGATAATCAAATCCAAATTCATTATTGGTACCATAGGTAATATCCGCTCGATAGGCAGCCTGCTTTTCGTGCGGTTGCATGCCATGCAAATTGGTGCCCACAATGAGCCCCAAAGCCTCATAAATAGGTCGCATCCACTCTGTATCACGCTTAGCCAGATAATCGTTGATCGTAACAACATGCACACCCTCACCTGGCAAAGCATTCAAGTAAATAGCCAATGTTGACATTAACGTCTTGCCTTCACCTGTCCGCATCTCTGCAATATTGCCTTCATGTAAAACCATGCCACCAATCAATTGTTCGTCAAAATGCCGCATGTTGAGCGTTCTTTTAGCGGCTTCACGGACCACAGCAAATGCTTCGGGCAATAAAGCATTCAGCTTCACGCCTGCTTTTAGCTGGGCACGAAATTCATCTGTTTTTGCACGCAGTGCTTCTTCGCTTAAATGTACTAGTGCAGGCTCAAGTGCGTTGATTGTTTTAACAATTTTCCAATGGCGGCTTAAGACTCGTTGGTTACGACTACCAAAGAGAGTGGTCAACAATCGATTGAACATAGTGATTCCAAATTCCCAAGTTAAAGATAAAATAATGACAAGCCGAACGACTGCACAGGTGACCGCCACATTTTAATAGATCTTTGTTTTTATGGCTATTAATCTTTCTTGTCGTCGTTTTGGACTATACTCAAGAAGCAGGTATCAACCACATGCCAATCGACGTTAAAACAGCTCACAGAGCAAGTGTTTGGGATCAAATTCAAACACTACTTAAGAAGCCGTCTGCTGAAGGTGGTTTAATGCCAAAATATAACGTCCAGATATTGCACTGGATGGATCGCTTTCAATTTCATGTCGAAATAACCCCCACTTTAAAAGATTGGCAAAAAGACCCTCGTCTTTGCGATACTGCATGGAAACTCTGCAAAGCATTATCTGTCCTGCACGAGCTTTCAGATGAAGCGCATAAGAATAATCCAGCATACGATACAAGACGCGATGTCATTGCAAACTATATTGGAAAAAGCATCCTGGAACTTGAAATTGCACAATTACGTATGCTATGGAAAGCGCGCCACTTTACACGCGATTTAGCTGGCAGGTCATTAGATGAGCTCAATCAACAATTAGATGAAAAACGTGTTACTTATCAAGAAAGTTTAAAATTACATCGACAAACTTTATTACAAAATGACAATGCAAACCTAACTTTCACTTTCTTTCGTAGTCAAAAATATAAAACCTCCTCCGAGGAAGCATTTATTGTTTCAAGAAAAATTTACAGAGTCATTGATATAGGCAGCGCACTCAATAGTCTCATCGCATATCTTGTCGCCATCGCAAAGACTATTGCGAATGTCCTGCTTGTGATTCCTGTTATCAGTGCCATTGCAACCGCTATTCCACTTACCATTCTCGCTGTACGACCCTGGATGGAGCATCATACACGAAGGGAAAAAATATTGAGCGTCATGCTTTTCGTTGTCATTGTAGGCGCATTAGCAGCAACTGGACTGGGTATTGCAGGTGCCAGTGTGATGCTTGCAGGCGCTGTTGCAGCCACGTTCGCCGCCATTGGATTTTGGGTGCTTTATGTCGCACCCTGGATGGAAAGACGGCGCGCAATGAAACAAAAGCTGACTGAGCACAACGAAATCAAAAACAATATCGAGCAAATTCGCAATACTCAGAATCACCCGCTTACACGCATAGAAAAAGAATGTTTATTGGTCTTAATAGAAGAAGATTGGGTGGTGGCGGCAGCAAATTCTCATCGTCGCACTGAACTCGAAGCTTTAAGACTAACGATCATGTATGATAACTCGGTCAAGCAGCAAGATTTAGAAAAAAATTCGACCCTAAAATCACTCTTAAACAATCAATCCTATATAGACGCATTTCTTATCGAAAAGCTTGAATCCGCTCAAAAAACAATTGACTCAGAAATGCGTTCGATTAAAGCAACACAAAAAGAGCAATTACCTATTGCAGCCAACAGTTTTCTAGCGCTCATTGGTACGATATTCCTGGCCATTCCAACACCGCCCACCCTCATACTAGGGGCCTCCATGATACTCATCTCTACTTTAATTGGATTTGCCATTACATTCGATCTCGTAGGACGAATCAAAAAACGACTCCATCACACACAGCCTACTCGAAAACGTTCTCAGAGTACAATTACCACCATAAATAACGCGCTTAACAAATTACCAGAAAAAACCGACTCTCTTGGCAAACTTGATGAAACCAAACCAGAACAAACGCAGTCTGAGTCTGCACCCCGCAAAGCCAAACCACCCACCATACATCACTCAAACAATGCTAACGTTAGTGAACCCCCTCACGATGATACACCCTCATTCAAACACCATCCAAAATGAGACCATCCAGTATCTGGTGAGTTATCATTGAGATCGAATCCTGTTTTTTGATATATTATCCAGGTATTCTGGCATATGCGCTATACACAACACACTGGTGCGAAAAACCGTTTGTCGTTAAATTGATATCTGAGGCCACACAAGTGACATTTAAATCAGCAAACACATATCTTGAAGATAGCCAAACTGATCTCAAATCACTTTTAAATAAAGTCCGCGAATTAGAAACGATCAACGCCAAAGTTCGTGCGCTCTTAAGCGGTTCCTTGAAAGCGACCTGTCAGGTTGCTAATATCGTTGACGATCGTCTCATCCTATTCACCTCTAGTGGCTCCGTTGCCACTGAGCTCCACTTTCAAACACCCGATTTATTAAAAAAATTTAAAACCGACTCCGCACTTGCAAAAATCAAAACGATTCAATGCAAAGTCAGACCTTAAATGCAATGTTTTTTATTTTCTTGATGGTCGCGACACTGCAACTTCTGTAGCTGGCGACGCAGGTGGGGAGCCATGCTCACTATCACTACGTACGGATACCGTAGAATCAGATGATACGGAAGGCGAACGCTCTTTTGTTTGTAAACTAGGCGAACGAAAGAAACCAGCGCCTTGTTTTATGATTGCCGCTAGACCAAAATTCTTCTGACAACACTGTTGAATACGGCTCAAGTCTGGGCTATCTTTAAAAACGGTATTAATCTGATCATGCACATACGATATCATTGCTTTTCTGTCCTTGGCACTATAATCACGACGAAATAATTGTTTTGAAAATGCCTGAGCAAATTCAGGGACAATCAGCATAGGTGTAAAATGAGGTATATCATAAATCACTAACGATTTTTGAGCGTTCAGTTTTTTCATATATTCTGGTATGAAGACTGCTTTATAAATACGTGTTAGATCTTCCGGATGGTCCTTATAACGTTTGTCAATCTCGTGACGCGCGACCAATCTCACATCAGCATCGCTTGCTAACAACTTTTTTGCGAATACTGTTGTAAAAGCAGGATCAGTCAACATGGGCACAAACTCTCCTACATCATACGCATCCAACAACCTTGTAGATTTTAATTTTTCTAAGAATGGTAAAAACATCTCTCTTTGAATGCGTGCTAAATCTTCTTTGCGATCTCTAAAGCAAACATCAACTAACTCATGCGCATATTCCCGGCATACCTCATCACTCAGCGATAATTTCTTTGCGAATTCTTTTGTAAATCCTGGATCAATTAGCATGGGCACAAATTCAAGTACATCTGCTTTTTGTAGTATTTTTTTGCTAGCTAATGCTTCGGTAAATTGCGGAATGAAAACTTTTCGCCAAATCACAGGATCTATTTTTACCGAATAATCACTGCGATCTATATCCGCTTGATAGCCACTACCACTATCAGCAGCATCTCTTTTCACCCGATAGTTGTAATCAGCCTCAACAAATGGACTATTAGGCATGTCAGGAGATTGAAAATAACCTGCCATGCCTAATAGTCCATTTGTTGAGGCTGATTA
>MGYE01000072.1:11840-26398 GCA_001801625.1 Gammaproteobacteria bacterium RIFCSPHIGHO2_12_FULL_42_10 | reverse complement strand
GCAATGATTGCAACACCACATATTGCGGGTTATTCTGTTTTGAGTAAGCGACGTGGTGTTGAAATGATTTATCAACTTGCTTTGCAAGCGGGGGTCATTTCAACACAACTTGCTTCAATGCATGCAATTTCTCCGCAAAGATTGTACATAACCGATCCTTCAGCCAGTTGGCAGTCGATTGTGCTACGCTGCTTTGATCCATCTGTTTTAACAGAAAACATGAAGCAGACACTCTCTGCTGCAAATCATGTAGGCACAGCATTTGATAAGCTGCGCGAAGATTTTAATCAGCGCTATGAATTTTCAGATGTTGAGGTAGTTGCAGATGGATTGCAGGATGCGGATAGAAAAATACTAGCAGCATTGGGATTTTGGTTTGCATAATGATTCGTAAACGGTTTGGTAAAAAAAGATAGTTATCTTTTAAACGCCACTGCTAAGTTATTCCATAGGAGATGGTAGTGCTTCATCGATCGTGTTGACGAGCGTATCTTGGTCAAGTGGCGCAGCAAGATCTTGTGTGGGTGCTGCTTTCGGCGTGTAGGGTAGCATAAAATATTCTGATATGGCATTTTGTTGATTGGGGAGCGCAAGCTCACCGGTGATAGGATCAATGCGCATGCTAACAATATCAGCAGGTGGTCGTATATTTTGTTCTGGTTTTCCAGCTAACGCAGTGCTCATAAATTGTATCCACAGCGGTAGTGCAGCGTCCGCGCCCCATTCGTGTAATGACCGTGGTTGATCGAAGCCAAGCCAACTGATGGCAACAATATCGGGATGATAACCTGCAAACCAAGCGTCAACTTGGTTTTGTGTGGTGCCTGTTTTGCCAGCAAGATCATGACGTCCTAAATTTTTAGCTAATCTTGCTGTGCCATGTTGTATGACATCTTGTAAGGCTGATGTAATGAGAAAGGCATTTTGTTCAGTGATCGCGCGTGGAGCGATCATCTTTGTATTATCGCATTCACCCGTGCAAGCGAGGAGTGGGTTTGCTTGATAGAGCACTTGATTATGTGCGTCATGAATTGAATCGATAATAAATGGTGTGACATGTGAGCCACCATTTGCAAAGACTGCATAGCCTTCTGCCAATTGGAGCGGCGTGACAGAGGCAGTTCCGAGTGCAAGCGATAAACCTGCAGGTAGCCGTGATCTTGAAAATCCAAATTGATTTAAATAATTCAGTGTATCAGGTAACCCGATTTGAGCGAGTACGCGAATGGATACTAAATTGCGTGATTTAATAATGGCTGTGCGTATTCTGGTTGGTCCGTAGAATTGATGTGTATCATTTTGTGGTCGCCAGAGACTATTGTCGCGTGGATTTTCAATGACAAGTGGGACATCGTTGATAACCGTTGATAGCATCATACCTTTTTGTAAAGCGGCAGAGTAAATAAATGGTTTAAAGCTTGAGCCAGGCTGACGTTCTGCATTGGTGATTCTATTAAATTTGCTAGTGTAATAGTCAAAGCCACCGACTAATGCAAGAATCGCACCATTTTTTGGATTGAGTGCAACTAAGCCCGCTTCTGCTTTTGGAATTTGCGCTAAGCGAAAACCTTGCGGTGTGGACATGATGCGAATGAGATCGCCCAGATGAACGATTTGATCCGTTGTTTTTGGCATACCACCTAAATAATCTGGATTAACTTGTTTACGTGCCCAGGAGAGCTGAGGCCATGAGATGATGGCTAAATCACCATTTTGTCTGAGCACTGTAATGGTTCTGGTTGTTGTTTCAACAACGAGAGCCGGTTCTAATCCATTGACAGTAGGGATTGTGCGTAAACGATTTTCATAGTTTTCCATATCGGCAAGTGAGGGTGCGCCCCAATTGTCGCTTTGTCCACGGTAGCCATGTCGCTGATCATATGCGAGAAGATTATCATGCACGGCGCTCATCGCATCATTTTGATAGTGGCTGTCTAGTGTTGTAAATACCTTAAAGCCATCATTATAAATATTATCACCATAAACGGGTACCAGCTGTTCGCGCACTAATTCGGCAACGTAGGGAGCGGTCACTTCTGTTTGCAAGTCATGATAGCGTGCGTTAAGTGGTGCATGAATGGCTTTATTATAGGTAGATTGATCAATGTAGCCTTGTTCTAGCATGCGTTCCAGTACATGATTACGACGTTTTTCTGAAGCAGCTTTATTGGCAAGTGGGTTTAGCTGAGAGGGTGCTTTCGGTAAGCCCGCTAACATCGCAACCTGATCAATCGTCAACTGATTTAAATGTTTACCATAATAAATTTGTGCTGCAGCTTCTACGCCATAAGCACGATTACCAAAAAATACTTTATTCAGGTAGAGCTCAAGAATTTTTTCCTTAGATAATTGATGTTCGATTTTGATTGCTAATAAAATTTCTCGTAGTTTTCTAGCAAATGTTTTATTGCGAGTGAGGTAGAAACTACGCGCGACTTGCATGGTGATGGTACTGCCACCTTGTAATTTTTTGCCGGTAGCAACGAGCTCTATAGTAGCACGAGCAAGGCCAGGTAGATCGATGCCATTGTGTTTAAAGTAACGCTGATCTTCCGTTGCAAGGACTGCGTTAATGAGGGGTTTGGGTATCTCTTGATAGGGCAGTGGTATTCTGCGTTTTTCACCTATTGTTGCGATTAGTTTATTGTCTTTTGTGTAAATTTGTAAGGGGACTTGTAACTGAACGGTATTTAATTCTTGCGTGTTAGGCAGTTCGTATTCCATATAATATATCACGCCAATGACTAGTGTGGCGCAGCCAATGAGCGCAGACATGATGCATTGACGAATTGTATTAATTGATAATGACATGATTAATAGAGGTTGCAATTTTTGGAGTATTCGCTATATTACTCCAAGCAAGACCCCCCGTAAACTCATTCGATCATCTAATTACGCCTTCCAAGATGCTTTTGTCAATCTCTTCGCCATGTTTCTTCTTGCGCCTTGCAGACAAGCCATTTTCACGTCCGCAGGTGCTATATGGTGGAATATCCGGGTTAGGAGTGTTTATGCGCTATTTGATCCATTCAAAACAAACCATTGGTATTGCTATTCAGTCCGCTGGCATTTTTATGTTGCAGCTTCAAAAGCGTAAAAATAGATGGCATCGCTTGCATCAAACACATTATCTGTTTGAGGAAAGTATTTACCGTGAGGGTCAAATTGCTGACTGGGCTCTTTTAGAAAAGTACTTTCAGAAATTGATTGAAATAGAGCATTTAAAAAATAAAACAGTCGTCATGAACTTGCCAAGCCAGTTTGTTTATGTGCAGCAAATCATTTTGCCGCCTACGTTGGATGAAGATGAAATTGAATCTGAAATTGTGTTTAAATTGCAACAGATTTCACCCTATGTTACCAAGCACTGGCGAATTGATTTTGAAATAATAACAGCTGATCAGCACCAGCAGATCGTTCATTTTGTCGCGACACCTGAGCAATATTTACTACAGTATCTCGATTTTATTAAACAGATTCGTTTGCAAGTCAACATTGTTGATGTCGATATGTTGGCTTTAGAGCGATCAATTGCAGATTGTTTTGCGTTAAATCAGGTTGATTATCCACTGGATATCTCACAATGGCTTGTAAAAGATTCCTATTTACTAGCGCATGGTTTGGCAATGCGCGGGTGACCCATTGATTGTTAATTTATTATTATCGCGTGCACAGAAGAGACAATATGAAAGGCATGCTATGCGTAACATGCTTATTGTAACGAGTGTTTTGTTGCTGATGGTGAGCATCACTGTGTCTGTGCTCAGCGCACATTATGTCAATATTCGTGAAGTTGAGGTAGCGCAGCTAGAAGCCACAAGACAGGATCGTATTGAAAAAGAAAAAAATATTTTAGAAAAAAATAGGAACGAAGATAATTTACAGCAATTATCACAATCATTGCTGAATTATCAAGAAGCGTCCGCGAAGTTTCTAGATAAACTCATTCAGTTTGCGCAAGACACCGTTTGTTTTCAGGAAGTCAGGCGAGAAAAAAACATAGTGACCCTGTCAGGTTATGCGCAATCCGTTGCGGAGCTTAATCTGTTTATCAATCGATGGGCGTTTAATTCTGTTATTTCAGAAATAAAAATTGATCGTTTGAGGCAAGTACTGAACCATCCTGTATTATGGTTTCAATTACATGCAAATGAAAAAAATAATCTATCTTTTGATATGATAACAGATGAATTGAATGATGAAATATAGTGAACGCTGGTATTATGTCGGTTCACTTATATTGATCACAATATTAGTTTTATTTTTTTATATCATTTCGCCCGCCAGACAAAGTATTGCACAGCTTCAAAAAAAGCAGGCTGATTTTATTCAAGAGGAAATGGATATCAAAAATGAAACGGCAGCAGGACGCGTTATGGGGAAAATGCATGATCGGCACCAACCTGAACAAATTGCTGATTTTTTTGCATTAGCCCATCAGTATGACGTGCATATTCAGACACTTGCTTGTATTAACCATCCTAATTTTCAAGCGAGGCATATTCATGCGATGCGGGTGGTGATGTTGGGTGAGTGGCAGCAGATGATTGCATTTTTATTACATTTGATGCGAGATTCAGAGTCGCCTATTGTGTCGGATTTCAAATATGAGATGCAAGCCGGACATCAGCTACTGGTAAAATCAGAGATATTGTTTTTGCATCATTCACCAAAAAGACTTGCCGCGCCATTTGAGCAAGCGCCACGACTGTTTGGACGTCCTGTGTTTTGCAATGAACCGTATGCAGTGATGATTTCGCCCGATCAGTATTTATTGCTTCAGACATCATTAAGTCAAATGAAGATGAGCGGTTATTTAAAACAAGGCAATACAGTCTGGGGGATGGTATCCCTACCAAATGGCGTAACGTTTCCTGTGCATGTCGGAGAACATTTAGGTGCTGAAGATGGGAAGATAGCGCAGATTGCTCCTGATTACCTCATGGTGCTTGTCAAGAATATTCAATATAAGGTGACGCGATATGTCTCTTCTCATTAAGATGCGAACTTTAGTGTGTCATCCCGCGCTAAGAGCTGCGCGGGATGACACACGTGCGTATAAAACTTACATTTTGATTGGCGTATTAGTTTGGCTCATCATGGCATCCTGTCTGGGTGCTCAGGATAAGCGCGTTTCATTAGATTTGGATCAAGCTGACCTAGTGCAAACTATTAAACTAATGGCACAACTGTTAAAAGTAAACGTGATGATCAGTCCGATGGTCAGTGGTGTAGCGACATTACATTTAGTCGATGCGACACCCCTCTCTGCCTTTGAGACATTACTCGCTTCTCAGAAATTAGCAAAACAAGTCATGGGTAATGTGTGGCTGATTGCGCCGCGCACTGAATTGATTGTTGAGGCTGAACAAGCAGCTAAATTGCGCGATACAGCAGAGATTGCAACACCATTGACGACGCAAATTTGGCAAGCTCAGTATGCAAAGGCTGAAGAGATTGCAAAGTTACTACATGATGATCGTGCAGGGCTTTTATCGAAACGTGGCAGTGTAGAAGTCGATGCTCGCACTAATATTATCGTGATTCACGACTTGCCTGATGTTGTCAAGAGCGCGTCTCAAATTATCGCAAGATTGGATGTGCCGGTAAAGCAAGTACATATCGCAGCACGTCTTGTTAGCGTTGAGTGTGATTTTGAGCGTGAACTTGGCTTGCATTTTGTGCATGCTGGTCGTGGTGCGCACAGTATGAGTGTTGCCACTTTGAAAGAGCAGGCTTTATTAGATATTAGACTGAGCGCATTAGAAAAAAGAGGGCACGCACGATTAATATCAAGTCCCAGCTTATTTACTGCCGATCAACAGACAGCGTCAATTGAAGCAGGCGAAGAAATTCCCTATCAAGAGGTGAGTGAAATTGGCGGGACAGCTGCCGTATTTAAAAAAGCAGTACTGGGGCTGCAGGTGACACCGCAAACTTTGCCTCATCACCAAGTCATGCTGCATATGAGAATTAATCAGGATCGCCCAAGCAATCGAATGATTCAGGGTGTGCCTGCAATCAGTACGCGTCAAATTACGACACACGCGCTAGTCAAAAATGGTGAGACGATCGTGTTGGGTGGTATCTATGAAACGGATCAAGCGGAAGAAACAGAACAAATACCGTTTATCAATCGCATTCCTCTATTTGGCAAAATACTTGGCGAAACGCAATCGCGATATAATAAACGTGAGTTATTGATTTTTGTGACGCCTAATGTGGCTACGGAGCAGTAAACTAGCTTCGATACGATGGTGTGAATGTTCTCGTGTTGGATTTATCTGTAAGACAGGCTGCATCAAGTACAGGCATTAATTCTCGAAGATGATCGCGGTTGAGTGAGGTGAGGGCATGTAGTAGTTCATATGATCTGTTTTCGCGAGGCAACTCAACAGGAATTGAGGGGGTTGTATTTGAGAGAGAGGAAGTGAAGAAAGTGCAATATTTTTCCATATTGCGCATTTCAAATCCGTTATGTTTTTTGAGATGAGTCATCATGCAGTCCATGATATGCATGCGCAATGGATCATTAAACAAATTCCAGTGACGCTGGATTAAAGCAGGCAATGCAATCCAGGCTTGCATATCAGTTTCTGTCATTTCATCTGTAAATTTTTGCTCTTGATTGAGTGCATTGCGCAATAAAACAGGATGAATGTGCGTGATATGGATTAATGGGGTATTTTCTAAGCCCTGACTGGTTACAATATGCATACTGCTTTCTTGAGAGATGAGCAACTCTATGGCGGTCAATGCGGATAGTTTTTCACGCAGTCGGTTCATTTTTTCGTCAGAAGGTGGATTAGCGCGATTTAAAATAATGGCGATGGGGGTGTGAGGATTGGAAACAATTTCGCAATGAGGTAAGCAACTTTCTTTATCAAGTACCGTTTTTAAGTATTGCCGAGCAAGTTTTTTTTCTTCTACGGTTGCTTTCTCGCTGACCGTTAGTTGATTTTCAGATACAGACATCTTTCCCTCCGTGGTCTTCCGTTTCCATGTTTGCCTAGCACTAAGCTATCATCGCTAGTATGACCTATCTTTCTGGCGCGTCCTAGTTTGCATCCTGTACATACAATGATTCAATGACATGATTAGCCTGTGTTGCAACAAAGCCTGTGAAATAATCTCCCCATTGTAGAGGATTTGCAAGTGTCTGATGTGGATAACGCCAAACAAATTCTGCAAAACCTGTGGTGAGCATGATATCACCATCCTCTAACGCGACATGCTGTGGTATACCTGCTGTGCTGCTTTGTGCAATGCCATGAGCAGAGCCGCCTTTTATTTTACCGCCTTCTTCGCTTAGCGCAATGTTATGTTTAGCTTCGATAAATTGATGGAAATGGTTTAAATCTGAAAAAGAAGTTAGATGGTGGATTGAAATAGCAAAATGATTGGGGCGACATCCATAAATCAGGACCCATGCGAGCAATTGATTGTATTCATTCACAACCTCCCACTCAAATCGTGAAGGCAGTGGCCATCTACGCTCTAGTAAGTAGCAATTAAAATGTGTCATGAGTGCTTGTTTGTCGCCTAATGCTGCCTGTTTAATAGCATGTTTGACTGCCCCGAATGGGATGGGTGTTGCGTGAGAGGCGTATTTTTGAATGATTGTGCGGATTGGTTTAGGCATGTCTTCTAGTCGAAAATCTGCCACAACAATTTGCGGCAAGACGCTTTTAACAGGTTTTGTGTGAGCCGCTTCTTCTACCATCCAGAGGAAGTCATTCTGCTTGTCTGGTAGATAGCCCGTCCCTTGTTCCCTGAATCCGATTAATGAAAATAGCTCGCGCAGTGAGTGAATGCCAGTTGCAGGGCCTGGCAAATCGATTAAGGCGACATGATCTAGGACAATGGGTTGGCTTTCGGTTTCTGCAAGATGACTAAGAATGCGTTGCATAGAGGGGGTGGATTGGCAATAATATTGCCATAGCATGTCGAGGATATGTCGGCGTATTTGTTGTAGCATGAGGTTATCCTCGTAGGACTTGCTTTGGGAGTATATACTAACACGCCGATGCGGGTGTAGTTCAATGGTAGAACGGGAGCTTCCCAAGCTCTCAGCGTGGGTTCGATTCCCATCGCCCGCTTTTTAAAGGATGGCAGTAAAAATGAAATTGATTCGAATCGTTGCATCAAGTGCTGTGTTATTGGTTGCGTTATGCATCCTAGCTGTTTTTTTGTTTGCACTTTTTATGGATCCTAACCGATTAAAACCGATGATTGCAGAGACATTGCAACAGGAGACCGGTTATGATGTTGTTGTTGATGGACCATGCTCGTGGTCATTTTATCCCTATCCAGGCATTACTGTTGCACATATTGCATTTTCTGCACCTGCAAATACGACTCCTTTCGTTGATTTGCACAAAGTAACCTTTGTGACACAACTGACCGCATTGTTGCATGGTCGTCTTGGATATAGCCATTTTTATGTTAATGATGGGCGTTTGTTTGATATTTCCGTTGAGCATGCCTACATTGGTATGCATTGGCAAAATAAACAATTATTGTTAAAGCCCATCACAGCCAAGTTATATGGCGGCACTTTGCAAGGCTCAGTCTATGGCAATTTATCCGCATTGCCTCATTGGGCAGTTCTGATGCATGCATCACATGTTGCGCTCCAACCCCTATTGCAAGATGTGAATGGTCGCGATAGCAAGGTGAGCGTATTAGGGCAGGGCGACATCTCGATACAGGTGACCTCGCAGGGGAAATCGCGTGAGCAGATTTTAAATGGCCTTGAAGGCAAAGCTTCTTTTCAGGTGGTAGAAGGCGCGTTGCTTGGCATTGATCTGAATGCGTTAGTGAGTGATGCAGCGGCCATTATTGCGCAGCACCCTGCCGAGCTTACTGTGCCTAGTTCCCAAACGGTATTTGATCATTTCACAGGCACCTTCCAAATTCATCACGGCGTTGCCACAACGAACGATGCAACTTTATTAGCGCCCACCTTTACAGTACATAGTAATGGTGAGGTAAGTTTGATTGCCGATACGATTGCTTTGCAGTTGCGTGTTATTTTAAAACAAGATACTCACTCGCGATTAGCTATCCCTGTGACGATCGCAGGTAGTTTGGCAAATCCCGTGATACGGCTTGATGCAACTCTATTGAACGTTGAGTTGGCTAAGCAAAAATTAGGATCGGTGATTGATCGTGTACGTGACCAAGTACAGCATGCTCCAGACAATTTGAGCCATGTTTTACAATCGCTCGGAAAATAATACAGGACGACTATGTTAGAAAATGAACAGGATGTGCCATTTCAACACGATACGGTAGACGGTTCTAAAGAGCTGACTAGGTTACTATGTGATTATTTAGAGTGGTCGCGTCAGGATCAGTCGTTCGCTAACAATGATCATCATATTTTGTATCGGTGTGGTGATCAGGCATCCTTAATTCGAGTTGAAACGCGAGCTATTCCTTTTTCGTTGTATTATTGTGATCTTTCTGGCCGGCCTACGCCACGCGTGGTTAAAGAAGCAGTCGCGCGTTTTTTGTGGGATCGTTGTGGCGAAAAAGAAAAATATACGAATCGTGATGATCACGAAATGGCTTGGCAACAATATTTACGCAATTTAGATCGTAATCATTATTTTGTTTCTGCGGGCAATATGGCCGCTTCTTTAGTGATGGCTGAATTACGACCTGTTGTATCGCCCTTATCTTTAGAAAAAGCATATTTGCAGTTGCAAAAGCTAAAGCGACAGCTTGTTGTAACGAGCGGCGTGGGTTTGTTCTCTCCTCCGACAGCTGCCTTGCCAGCTGATGAGTCTTGTGCAGCCTCTCGCAACCGTTTACGACGATAACTAATACACTTTTTTCTGTTTCTCAATTAGCATTTGCGCGCCTTGTCTTGCTAGATCTAATAATTGATTTAATTCATCTTGTGTAAAGGCATTTTTTTCAGCTGTGCCTTGTATTTCAATGAAGCGACCCTGTTCTGTCATGACAATGTTCATATCAGTGTCTGCTGTTGAATCTTCCGCATAATCTAAATCCAACAGTGGTTTTCCTTGCTTTAATCCGACAGAAACGCCAGCAATCCATTGTTTAAATGGCGATCGGGTGAGTTGATTTTTTGTAACGAGCTGATCAATCGCATCTTTGAGCGCCACTACGCTGCCTGTGATAGAGGCTGTGCGTGTACCGCCATCTGCTTCTATGACGTCGCAGTCTATTTGAATCGTGTTTTCACCTAGAAGCGTGAGATCAACTGCATTGCGCAACGCGCGACCAATGAGGCGCTGTATTTCCTGCGTGCGTCCAGTTTGTTTTCCTTTAGCAGCTTCTCGAGGCATACGTTCATGTGTTGCGCGTGGTAACATGCCGTATTCCGCGGTGACCCAACCTTGTCCTGAATTTTTTAAAAATGAGGGAACGGTAGGAATGAGGGTTGCCGTGCAGATGACTTTCGTTTTGCCACACTCGATCAGTACTGATCCTTCAGCATGCTGGGTGTAGTGACGAGTAATGGTGATGGGACGTAGTTCATTATTTTGACGATGATTGTGTCGCATGGGTTACCCTTAGCTTGCAAATTTTAACTTTGTCACTATATTACATATTAACCAGATTAGTACACTGTTTTGCCCATTTGCTGAAATAGCGAAACATAAGGAGTCATTTCTTGCTCGAATTACATGGTACGACAATTATTTCTGTTCGCCGAAATAACCAAGTTGTGATTGGCGGTGACGGACAAGTAACATTGGGGACAACCGTGATGAAATCCAATGCTCGTAAAGTACGCCGCCTTTATAATGATCAAATATTGGCAGGATTTGCTGGCGCAACAGCCGATGCATTTACTTTGTTTGAACGTTTTGAATCCAAACTTGAGAAGCATCAAGGTCATTTATTGCGCTCTGCCGTTGAATTAGCCAAAGATTGGCGCACAGATCGCATGTTGCGTCGACTAGAGGCGATGTTGCTTGTGGCTGATAAAAAAATATCTTTAATGATTTCAGGGACAGGCGATGTCGTTGAGCCTGAAAACAATTTACTTGCAATCGGCTCGGGCGGTCCTTATGCGCAATCTGCAGCGATGGCACTCCTTGAAAATACAGAATTGAGCGCACGCGCCATTGTAGAAAAGTCCTTGACGGTAGCGGCTTCTATCTGTATTTACACTAATCAACGTTTTACAATTGAAACATTAGAGTGATTAAGTCATGACGGTTATATTGCCTGTTACCCCTACACCACGCGAAATCGTGAGTGAGTTAGATAAATATATTATTGGTCAAAACGAAGCAAAGCGAGCCGTTGCTGTTGCATTGCGTAACCGTTGGCGTCGTTTGCAGCTTCCTAAAATATTACGTGATGAAGTGGTTCCTAAGAATATTTTAATGATTGGCCCAACGGGCGTTGGTAAAACAGAAATTGCAAGACGTTTGGCAAAATTAGCAGAAGCGCCTTTTATTAAAGTAGAAGCGACTAAATTTACTGAAGTTGGGTATGTTGGGCGAGATGTTGAATCGATTATCCGTGATTTAGTGGATATGGCGATCAAAATGATGCGAGAAAAAGAAGTGATTAAGGTACGTATTAAGGCAGAAGCCGCTGCTGAAGAACGTATTGTGAATGCATTATTGCCGCATCCTCATGCGAGTTTTGCAGGTGAACCCTCTGAGATAGTCAAACCCGATGCCTCCACAAGGGAATTATTTCGTACGCGTTTGCGCAATGGCGAATTAAATGATACTGAAATCGAAATTGATATTCACTTACCACCCATGGGCGTTGAAATTATGTCGCCACCCGGTATGGAAGAGATGACAAGTCAATTGCAGAGCATGTTTCAAAGTTTGGGAACAGATCGCAAGAAAACGCGTAAATTAAAAGTGATTGATGCGAGAAAAATATTGCAAGAAGAGGAAGCCACGAAACTAATTGATAATGATGTCATCAAGGCGAACGCTATTGATACTGTTGAGCAAAGTGGCATTGTCTTTCTCGATGAGATTGACAAGATTGCAAAACGCTCAGAATATGCAGGTGCTGATGTATCGCGTGAGGGTGTGCAGCGTGATTTACTACCTTTAATTGAAGGTTCAACTATTTCAACAAAATATGGTATGGTGCGTACGGACCATATTTTGTTTATTGCATCAGGCGCTTTCCATTTTGCAAAACCATCCGATCTCATTCCTGAACTACAGGGGCGTTTGCCCATTCGCGTGGAGTTAAAATCATTATCGACCGATGATTTTGTTCGCATCTTAACAGAACCACAGGCGGCATTGACAGCACAGTATGTTGCTTTGCTCGCGACTGAAGGTGTGAAGATAAACTTTTTGCCAGATGGTGTGCGTCGCATTGCTGAAATTGCTTGGCATGTGAATGAGCGCGTTGAAAATATCGGTGCGCGACGTTTACATACTGTATTAGAAAAATTATTAGAAGATGTTTCCTACGCTGCGTCTGATATGGTAGATCATGTCGTCAATATTGATGCTGATTATGTTGATCAGTGCTTGCAACAACTAATCAAAGATGAAGATTTAACCAGCTATATACTATAAACTATATCGAAGCGACCCCCTCTCCTCCCGCTTTTCGGGAGGAGAGGGTTCGAGGAGAGGAAGGCTGTTCCTTCTAAAACATCATGACTAATCATCAAGAAACCCAAAAAAAAGCCGCCGCAGAAGCCGCATTAGAATTCATTGAGCCAGGCACGATTATCGGCGTCGGCACAGGCTCTACCGTTAACTATTTTATTGCCGCCTTGCAACGCATCAAAGATAGATTAGAAGGCGCTGTTGCAAGCTCTATTGCAACTGCCAAACAATTACAAGCCCTAGGCATCCTCGTATTAGATCTAAACTCAGCAGGTGAGCTGCCACTTTATGTTGATGGTGCAGATGAGATTAATGCTTTCAAACAAATGATTAAAGGTGGCGGGGGTGCGCTAACACGAGAAAAAATCATCGCAACCGTTGCCAAGAAATTCATCTGTATCGCAGATAGCAGCAAGCAAGTAGACGTTTTAGGTGCGTTCCCTATAGCGCTTGAAGTGATCCCCATGGCTCGCAGCTACGTTGCACGTGAAATTGTTAAATTAGGCGGAGATCCTGTTTACCGCACAGGCTTTATCACGGATAATGGCAATACTATTTTAGATGTACATAATTTAATCTTGCTGGATCCACGTGCTATGGAAGCACAATTGAAAAATATTGTTGGTGTCGTGGAAAGCGGACTCTTTGCAAAACGCACAGCAGATGTGCTATTAATAAAGCCCTAAAAATTTAGGCTGGCGTAGCTCAGTTGGTAGAGCAGCTGATTTGTAATCAGCAGGTCGCGGGTTCGAGTCCCATCGCCAGCTAGTTGAAAAATAATTAATTTTTAAATTAGAAAAATAGTTTTTGGCCAGTTTTTATACAGACGTAGCCAAAAATGGGGCACTCGCAAATAACAGTCACGAGATTGTTAGACTCCAAGGCCTGCTCTTACAGACAGATGTTATCTAACTAATCTGAGTAGGAGCGCAGCAAAATGGCAACAATAGAGAAACGAGTTAGCAAGGTTGACTCAACAATCCTGACCATCAAAATAAGAGTCACAGCCGTTCTTGGTTTTAATTTTGTCAAATGTCCAGCTATGTACTTCACGTGTTATGCCATCTTCGCCGATCTTATTTGCAGCGATGGCAATATTGCCTGCTAAACAAACATATTTTTGGTTTTTCATTAGTTTTCGCCAGAAGCGAAAGGAATTTTCATAGTCGGATGCTGATTGCATCGCGCGCATTCTATATTCCTGAATAACGCCTGGTTTGATCCATGCTGTGATTTTTATATCAGCAAGTGTATCTTTCCATCCAAAATTTTCAGATGAATAGCCCATATCTTCGAGCGTAATAGATATATGATCTCGAGGAAAACATTGCCAGTAATTGAGTGTGCTGCTTTTATCTGTATAGGGCATGGGCTTCATACCGGCTGCATATTTAGCTAAATCGTTTTCAGTGAGGATGCCATAATCATCAGTCAGTAATTGATAGTGGTATTTTTGTTTGGCAGTAGCATTGATTGCCCATGTATTGGTATGAATAAAAAACAGAAACAGAATCACGACAGCTCGCATGCTTATCCTCGTTTGTTTTTTAATAACCCATAATAATAGTGAAGGTCTTCCATCATTTTATGGTTGTATGGCTCATTATCAATAATCTTATTCAGTCAATCTTTGTAATCTTCTATTGCTTCCTCCCATGTTGCTTCGCGTTTTAATTTGCCTCTGGCCGTTTCTTTTTTTCTGAATAACCAGCGGATACCTGCACAGATATTGTTGTTAGGTAAAAGCAGTTCGGTAGGCGATAGTCTAACAAGATAATCATGGAGTTCGCCTTTTGGATCGCCAAGATATTTGCGGGTTGTATTTCTGAATAGCATTGTCTAAATCCATAGAGACACCTCATTGAAATTCCCGCCCCGAGAAGATGATCGCTCACTGGCTGGTTGAAACTATACGCCTAGACAACACAGAATCTCAAGTACCGCGTAGCCAAAAATGGGACACTCACGGATAACAAA
>MGYE01000072.1:10582-11773 GCA_001801625.1 Gammaproteobacteria bacterium RIFCSPHIGHO2_12_FULL_42_10 | reverse complement strand
TGAATGTAATCAAACAGTTACGACATGCGATATACGTTCTAGCTGAACCTGTGTGCTATACTATAAATGTCAAATAATAATTAAGAGCTATTAAAATTATGAATAGCAACCGCACAGCGCAAAATAGTAGTCCTCAGCAATCAAAAAAGCTCAATCTCAATCAATTGGATAAGATTATTGAGGAAATCTACAGCACGGAGAGTGCGTTTTTACAACGCATTGCTGACTTAAAAAAACATAAAAATGCTTACGGTAAGCCAGGTTCAGAAGAATATATCATGCTAGATGGGATGCAAAAATTAGCGGAAGGTTTACTAAGAAAATATAGCAATGGGCCGAATTGGATTGCTCGCCATAAAACGACTGACGGCATAGTCTCTTATAGTATCGATACTATAAGAGCAAAAGAATATTTCAATAATCTACTCCCTCTCTTTGAGTTATCCCGTGATTTTAGTGCTGATGCAAGACACTCAGATAGACTCAAAAGATCGTCAGTAGTATTTGGGGATCAAAGGCATCTCGATGAATCAACGTATTTCCGAGATACTCCCATTACAGGCACACAACGCGTTCTAAAATACCCATTATTTTTAACAGAAATATTACGGTTATTCGAGGCAAAGGAGGCAAAGGCAATTGAAGAATGCATTCTTGATGTAAAGAATCGAGCATTATTTAAGAAGCAGGCTGAGGATGCGAAAAATTTTATAGAGCAATTTTCAAAGGCTTTTAACGAAGCAACACCAATTGTGCCACCCCAAAATTATGTGGAACGCTACTTTGAAATGCTTGCAAAAAAAATTAACGATTATTATAACCCACAAAAACCCGGTAAGCGTACCCAGGAGATCGTAGCATTAATGCAATCAGTTTCTTCTGTAATTGATTCTGGTGATGATATTTTATCAAAAATCGAACAACTTCATGATGTGATTGAATCTCATCGCGAAACTATCAAGTCTCAAAAAAATAAAAGAAATACATTACAGCGCATGCCTCAACAGAGTCATTACCTGACATTTCTCAATATATTGCTATCTGACTTAAATACACTACAACAATCATCTGGATTAATAAATTTGTTGAAACAATTATTGAAAAAGGTATCACAAAGCGCGCCATTGCAAACAACATTGCCGCAAGTCCCACCCCAACAAGCAGCAGCATCAACACCATCATCACCAGTTC
>MGYE01000072.1:9439-10570 GCA_001801625.1 Gammaproteobacteria bacterium RIFCSPHIGHO2_12_FULL_42_10 | reverse complement strand
ACTACACGCATCAATCGCGTCCATACCTAAACCAGGCGCTACATATGATCAAATCAATGCGATCCATCATCAGATTAAATTACTTGGCAACCAAATAGGATTTGGTCCAAAACGCAACCAATATTTGGAAATTCTGATTGGCGAGATGACGCCAAAAACTGCCATCAACCTGTTTTTTCAGCAAAAAGAAATGCCATCTCACTTGAAAATATTATTTAATCTCAATCATACAATGATTCACTCAACTGATCCGAAACTGAAAGATCAATTAATGCAAATACGTGATAATTTAGAAAATCACCTAAGAGAGAAAGTACAAGATATTCAACCAAATGATGCGACAGCAATGATGAAAGCAAGACAAGCGTTTGATAGTTTATTACAGCCAGGCGGAGACGGTTTTAAAAATGCAAAAGCAGCAGCATTTTTGAATCGAGCCGCTGAATTACTTGTTAGCTATCAAGAAGAGTATCTACAGTATCTACGCTTTCATAAACCGCCATCATCAAGAATGCCATGATCGGTCATCGCAATAACACAATAAAAAATTAAGCCCCTATTTGAACTGCGCTCTTCGATTCAGCATTTACCCTAAGCGAATTAAGGCGTAAAATTATTAGGTTTTTTGGAGAATCTGCTTGTCAAATATACGGAATTGCTTGATGGAGATCGCAGAAATGTGGGAGCCCATATTAAAAATTTTCAATTCGAATCACTTGATATGCGGGTTCTTCATAAGGATGTGCTTTGCGTAATGCATGGATTGCGTTTGTGATGTATTTTTTGTCGCAGACTAGTTCTATTTTATATTCTTGAATTATTTCTAATTGATTTTTTTGACCAATCGTAGGATGGCTGCCTGCTTCCGGTAAGAATTGTCCCGCACCTAATACTTGAAACGCACAATAACTGTAATTGCCAATTTTTCCTGCACCTGCTTTAAATAATGCATTTTTGACTGGCTCTGCATAATCAACTGGAACATAACAACATATTTTATACATGCATCACGCCCAACCATTTCAAAAACAGTTTAATTGCGTTAATTTTGATCAAAATATTCATGGAGCGTTTTGATGCCATTGTTAATACTGATAGCATTGAAGCAAACCAGGCTTTGACTTTACAAGA
>MGYE01000072.1:0-9409 GCA_001801625.1 Gammaproteobacteria bacterium RIFCSPHIGHO2_12_FULL_42_10 | reverse complement strand
CTATTTTTATGCTGATACACACGTTTAATAAGATCACTTGTCACACCAACATATAATGTGCCTACTCGTTGCGCTTGCTTGCCATAATATAAATAGCCGGTTGTTTTTCTAAGGGTGATGTTTAACGACGGTTAGCGACTTTTTCAATCTCAGGCAACTCCCAGTGGATAGATTCCATCGCTTCCGATGCCAAGATTTTATTAATTTTTGAAAAATGTTTATTGCCAAAGAATCCTTGATGAGCAGAAAGTGGCGATGGGTGGGCTGATTTCAAAACATAATGTCGATTTTGATCGATGTACTTGCTTTTATTTTCAGCGTGTTTTCCCCACAGGATAAAGATGATGGGTTTCTGGCGCGCATTTAATCTAATAATGACTTGATCAGTAAATTGTTCCCATCCTTTACCTTGATGGGAGTAAGCTTTGCCTTGCTCAACAGTCAATACGGTATTTAGCAGCAGCACGCCTTGCTTAGCCCACGACTCTAAGTATCCATGTTTGGCTGGTGCAATATGCAAATCATTTGCAAGTTCTGTATAGATATTTTTTAATGAAGGTGGGATTCTTACGCCTGGCATTACTGAGAAACAAAGCCCATGGGCTTGATTAGGCCCGTGGTAAGGATCTTGTCCAAAAATAACCACTTTTACCTCATCAAACGGGGTAAGGTTAAAAGCGTTAAAAATCTGGTTTCCCTGAGGATAAATAATCTTCTTTGCTTGTTTCTCATGCAACAAAAATTTTCTTAATATTTGCATGTAGGGCTTGTCAAATTCATCGCCTAATTGCATCAACCAGCTTGTTGCTATTTTAACATGCGTTGTGGCGCTCATCAGCATCATCAATGACAGAAAAATGTTGCGCCAATCATATCTAGAATGGGATCATTACGCAAATCACTTGCTTTTCTGATGAGTATAGTCAATGTTCATTCATTATTTTTCAGCCCATTTTTACTTGCTCGCGATCTATTTACTGATCATGGGATTTTTAGCGGGTTTTGTCGATGCGATTGCAGGTGGTGGCGGTTTGATTAGTATACCCGCGCTTGCCATGACTGGGTTGCCCATGTCAGTTATTTTGGGAACGAATAAACTGCAATCATCAGCAGGTACTGCAATGGCAGTATATAAATATTATAGCAATCAATAAATAAACTTTTCGACCGTCTTGCGTGGATTGATGGTCGGGTTGGTTGGTTCTATTTGTGGTGCAATGACAGTCAATCATATCCCTAATCATTTCATGCGATATGTTGTGCCATTTTTGATGCTGGCTGTTTTTTTATTTAATCTCTTCAATAGAGATCTTGGTCTTCATCCAGGGACAAAACGATTACAAGAATTAACTTTTTTTTCAATCTTTGGGTTTGTGCTTGGTTTTTACGATGCATTTTTTGGACCAGGTACAGGAAATTTTTGGATTATTGCAATCGTGTTTTTTCTGGGCTATTCATTTTTAAATGCTTCTGGGTATGCCAAGGTTCTTAATTTAAAAAGTAATTTATTTTCATTAGCTGTATTTTTATATTATGGCAAAGTAGATTTTGTATGGGGCATGATGATGGCAATCGGCCAAATCTTTGGTGGTTATTTAGGGGCGTATGCTGTTATCTTGCGAGGTTCGAAATTAGTGCGCCCATTCTTCACTACCATTATTTTTATCAATGTTGTTGTTGCATTCTATGCCATGATATTTCACGTCGCTTGATGGATATTACGCGGCTACCTACGTGAAATGCTTCAGCACTGAAGATCGATTATCCCAACCTGTATTTAAAAAAGGACAGACGAGATTCTGCATGCAATTATCCGATTTTGATTTTGAGTTACCCGATGCATTGATCGCGCGCTATCCTGCAAAAATACGCAGTGAGAGTCGTTTGCTTGCTGTGACGAAAGATTTGCAACAGGTGGCGCATTATATTTTTAAAGATATGATTGAACTTGTGCGTCCAGGTGATCTCTTAATTTTTAATGATACCAGAGTGATTCCCGCACGATTGTTTGGCAAAAAACCAACGGGTGGAAAAATAGAGCTCTTGATTGAGCGTATTTTAGATACACATCATGTGCTGGCGCAAATTAAGGGTGGTAAGGGTTGTGAGATAGGCGATTGGCTGACTATTGAGATTGAAAATCAAACCACTGCGTTGGTCTTACTTGAAAAAAATCCTCCGTTTTATAAGCTTCGTTTAGAGGCTTTTGGTTTGACAATTTACGATGTCGTAAAATTAGCAGGCTCTATTCCCTTGCCGCCCTACTTGAGGCGAGAGGCAGAATCGATTGACGAAGAGCGCTATCAAACAGTTTATGCGGAGCATCTAGGATCTGTTGCGGCGCCAACAGCAGGATTTCATTTTGATCAGGCGTTGTTGCATACATTGCGTGAGAAAGGCGTGGAGAGCGCTGCTTTAACACTTCATATCGGCGCAGGGACATTTGCACCCGTACGCGTTGCCAATCTTGATGAACATCGTATGCATGCGGAATATTGTTTTGTTCCTAAAATTTTATGCGATAAAATAATGAACAAACGGATGCAGGGTGGGCGCGTGATTGCAGTTGGCACAACTTCATTACGTGCACTTGAAACAGCTTGTCAAGGTGGCGAAATGCAACCTTATTGTGGCGAAACAACGCTCTTTATTCGGCCGGGCCATATTTTTCATTCTGCAGATGTACTGATTACGAATTTCCATTTACCAACGTCAACACTTTTGATGTTGGTAGCCGCTTTTGGTGGGTATGAAAAGATGATGAATGCTTATCGCAAGGCCGTTGTCAGTGCCTATCGATTTTATAGCTATGGTGATGCAATGTGGATAGAAAAAGCTTGAGGCAGCAATTCCCGCTAACTCTCACGAAAAAAATCTTGACTATTTTGCATTTCGTTGCAGAATAGTCGATTAAATTCAATTTTATAATCAATGTGTTAATCTGTTTTTAAATCAGGCGATATTTTAAGGCGAGCGTTATGAATACTGTAAACGTTGCAAGTAGTACCGTGCCACAAGCGAGTAGCGCACCCTTTTTCATTATGTTGGTTGTTTTCTTTATATTCCTTTATTTTGCTGTCTGGCGTCCTCAAAATAAACGCGCAAAAGAACAGCAAGCATTGTTGGGCGCCCTTGCAAAGGGAGATGAAGTTATGACATCGGGCGGCTTAGTGGGTCGTGTGACAACACTTGGTGAACAATATGTTGGCCTGACTGTTGCTCTGCACGTACAGATGTTTGTATTGAAGTCTGCTATTGTGTCTCAACTGCCAAAAGGCACGATGGATACAATCGCATAAGTTTTTTAAAGAGCGGAAGCGGCTAGCAATGAATCATTTTTCATTTTGGAAATATTTGCTGATCATTTTTATAATGATTATCGCATTGATTTATGCGGCTCCTAATTTGTATGGAGAAGATCCAGCCGTGCAGATTATGGGTTCTGCGGGTAGTGTTAGTTTAAATAATCAAACAATGACTACCGTAACAGAGGCTTTAAAAAAGGTTGGCATTATCTATCAAGATGCTTTTTTTCAAGACCAAACATTAATTATTCGTTTTGCCTCGCAAGAAGATGAGCTAAAGGCAAAAGAGGTGATTCAGCAAACACTAGGTGAGCAATATATTATCGCATTAAATTTGTTTCCACGTACCCCACATTGGTTGCGATCAATTGGCGCGATGCCTATGAAATTAGGACTAGATTTACGTGGTGGCGTGCATTTTTTATTGCAGGTCGATGTGGATGCTGTGATGAATGAGCGGTTGTCAGGCGATTTGCGTGGCATTGGGCGTGCATTACGTGAAGCACATATTCGTTATACTGCTATTAATCGCACAGGAACCAGTAATGTCTCTTTGCTTTTTCATGATCATGACACAGCAGTCGAAGCGCATCACTTTGTAACACATCAATATCCTGAATTTACTTGGGAGATGAGTCATGCAGCGACCGAATCTGATTGGACATTGAAGGGATCGCTTTCTCCGCAAGTGATGAATGAAACGCGTCTTGAAACATTAGAACAAGCAATGAATACGTTGCGACATCGCGTAAATGAACTAGGTGTATCTGAGGCGGTTGTGCAGGCGCAAGGAGCCAATCGTGTTTCCGTTGATTTACCAGGCATTCAAGATACAGCGGAGGCGAAGAATATATTGGGCAAAACAGCTACATTAGAGTTTCATATGCTGGATGTGAGTGCTGATGCTGTTGTTGCGCAAAATACAGGTGTTGTGCCAGTTGATACGCGTCTTTATATGGATCACGATCGTCCACTTTTGCTTAAGAATCAAATCGTTTTGTATGGATCATCTATCGTTAGCGCAAGCGCTGGCATGGGCGAAGATGGGCGCCCTAATGTTTCTGTGCGTTTAAATGGAGCAGGAGAGAGTTTATTTACTACTGTAACGGCTGAAAATATAGGGAAACCGATGGCTGTGATGTATGTAGAGGTGCAATCGACCCCAGCTGTTGAAAATGGAAAAGCCGTGATTCATTATCAAACGCTACGTCGAATTATTAGTGTCGCAACGATTCAAAGTGCGTTAGGTAGTCATTTTCAAATTTCAGGGCTGCGGGATCAGACCGAATCTCGCACGCTGGCGTTACTCTTGCGTGCAGGCGCTTTGCCTGCACCGGTTACGATCATTGAAGAACGAGAGATTGGCCCCAGTCTTGGCGAGCAAAATATCCGTATGGGTGTTTTATCTGTTGAAGTTGGCATGGGGCTCGTGATCGTCTTTATGATGCTTTACTATGGCATGTTTGGTCTGATAGCGGATCTTGCATTGTTGATGAATTTGGTATTGATTGTTGCGTTGTTATCTTTATTGGGCGCAACCCTGACGTTGCCTGGTATTGCGGGTATTGTACTCACCGTGGGGATGGCAGTTGATGCGAATGTATTGATTTTTGAACGTATTCGCGAAGAATTGCGGCGCGGTGTAGGTATTCAAAATAGTGTTCATTTAGGTTATCACAAGGCATTTATTACAATATTTGATGCGAATGTGACAACGTTAATCGTCATGCTTATTTTGTTTAGCTTGGGGTCTGGTGTGGTGAAGGGGATTGCCATTACAGTGACGATCGGTCTCATTACCTCATTGTTTACTGCAATGCTGGGTACACGTGCGATTGTAAATTTATTATATGGCAAGCGAACGATTAAAGTGCTGCCAATCGGAGTGTAGATGGAATTTTTTAAGCACAATACAACAATCAATTTTATGGCGCAGCGTAAGATAACTGCTGTTTTGTCTATTGTGCTATGTTGTGCATCGTTTGTGATACTTGCGATAAATGGGTTAAGTTGGGGTTTAGATTTTACAGGTGGCACACAATTACAATTACGTTATGAACAAGCTGCTGATTTAACAGTCATTCATCAAGCGCTTGAGAAAGTAGGATTTTCTGATGCAATCGTCACGCATTATGGCACACCAAAAGAAATTTTAGTGAGTCTTGCACCAAAATACGCAGAGAAAACACTCACTGCGTTAGCGCTCACCGCTTTACCCGGCGCAACATTGCAAGAAGTCAATTATATTGGCCCGCAAGTAGGTCAAGAAATGATAAGTAAAGGCTTGGTTGCGATCATTGTTGCGCTTTTAGGCACAATGGTTTATATCGCATTGCGATTTAATATTTATTTTGCAGTGGGTTCAACGGTTGCATTGATTCATGACCCTATCATTATTTTAGGCGTTTTTTCGTTGTTGCATATTGAATTTAACTTGATTGCATTAGCTGCTGTATTGACGGTGATCGGCTATTCATTAAACGATACGATCGTTATTTTTGATCGTGTTCGTGAGAATTTTCGTAAATTACATAAAACAGAATCAGCTGATGTGATGAACCAAGCGATTAATCAAACCTTGTCTCGAACGATTATGACTTCAGCATTAACCTTAACCGTTGTGCTGGCGCTTTTTTTGTTGGGTGGGAATGCGCTTCATGGATTTGCATTGGCATTAATGATTGGTATTGTTGTCGGAACCTATTCATCTATTTATGTTGCTGGTTCTTTAACGCTTGCGCTGGGGCTGACGAGAGAGCATTTCATTCCTATCACCAAGTTAGTAGATGATAGGCCTTAATCCAAAAAACAACATGCAATCAGCAAAGTCTTCTTGATCAAATTTAGGTTTAATTTTCTGCGATTAACTTTAGCAATTGTCGTAACATGGCAGGGTTGCCTGCGACGATATCGCCATCTTTGAGGAAATCTTCGCTTCCGTAGGGATCGCAGACAATGCCGCCTGCTTCCCTAATCAAGAGAACACCCGCTGCAATATCCCAAATTTTTAATCCATGTCCAAAAAAACCATCTAGGCGACCGGATGCAACATAGGCAAGATCAAGCGCGGCAGACCCTAAATGACGTAAATCACCGCAAGCAGATCCTATCTTACTGATCAGCGTGGCGGCTCCATGGGATTCGGTGCCAATGAGACAGGTTTTTAATTGTTTTTGCTTGCCGACTCGAATTTTGCGATCGTTGAGTCGTGCGCCTTTGCCGCGACTAGCTGCAAACAGCTCTTGACGAACTGGATCATAAACAACGCCATGCTCAATACGGTTTTTATAGGCAAATGCGATGGAAATAGAAAAATAAGGGAACCCATGAATAAAATTGCGTGTGCCATCAATCGGGTCAATAATCCATTGATAATCATTACCTGGCTGTTCGCCATATTCTTCGCCAAGAATGCTATGATCGGGATAGGATTTTTGGATTAAGGTAATGATGTCGCTCTCAACGCGACGATCAATTTCTGTTACAAAATCATTAGGTGCTTTTTCTGCAATTTTGACTGAATCTACGCGGTCTAGAACACGCATAATCGTCTCGCCTCCCTTTCTGGCGGCTGTAATTGCGATATTAATAATGGGTTCTTGCATAAATTTAGACCACCATTTTATTTTTATGGGTTGTTGTCGCGTTTTACAAATTTGCGTCCCCCTCTCCTCCCGCTTTCGGGAGGAGAGGGATGGGGAGAGGAGAGCTCAATTAATTACACATGTTCTCTCATCATTTAATCCAACACAGCTATTGCACTAATCGATCCCATTGATCAGAGGAAAACTCACTCTTAAGGGAGCTCGTTAGTATATTCGGTATCCATTTCAAGCGATAGGCATTTTTTGTGACAAAAGTATAGGATCCTCTAGTGAGCGTCATAATATTGCCATTGTTTTGATCGTTTGATTCAATGCGGTATCGCCCGCTAAATCGAATATTGGTGATGTGTGCGCCTTGCGGTATGCGCGGCGCATAAACATAGATGCTGCCCCATAGGTGCGCAAATTGATCGTTGAGATAAGCTTTAATTTCAGGTGGGAGCGCCTCTATTCGATAGTTATTGACGAAATATTTGACAGTAGAGCGATCAAGCGCTGCCAGGATGCTTGTTTTTGTAACAGTAGGGTCTTCTTCTAATGAAGCAAGCATAATGGGTTTAAGTGATACTTTAGGGAAGTACAAATAGTCAACCGCGGGTCCCACAAGGTGTTGCAATCCAATAATAGGCTGTGGATGGTGGTAAATGAGTGTGATGCCAGCGACATAATCGTCACCTTTTTCGAGCAAACGATTTAGCGTGATGACATTGGCTTTCTGATAAGCACCATCTAGGCCATTTATTTTTTTGATAAAAATAGCTACTGTGGTCAAGATGCTGAGTAAAATAGTGCCGTAGATAATATAGGTAGTGAGTGGCGAAGCCTTTTTTAGCAGTCCAAAGAGCCAAGTAAAATAAGCAGCATATAAAATTAAAAAAACGGGAATGATGGCTTGCGTGTAATATGGAAAGATTTGTTTGTAAAAAATAAGGCAGATGATAATAACCAGTGAAAAGATTGTTGTAAAAAAGCGATTGGCTCGACTCGTATCATCTGGATAAGTCATGAAGAGTGCAAGCAGTGCGAATGGATAAAGCAGTAGCAGCGATAGATTATGTAAAAGAATATAGGTCCAAAATAATGAACGTGTATGGTCATACCAGTTGAGGTGATAAAGAATGGCACCTTCGTTAAAAACACTTGCATAGACGGTATGCCAATTAGATAAATAAGACCAAACGGCCATATAAATAGCAACGATCAACAAGAATGCACTATTAAACGAAAAGAAGCATTTCGTGGGTGCTGTTATTGCGAGCTCCATGTTTTTTATGGGGCGCGGCAATCCAGTTGATAGGACGATTAACCAACTAGCGCATAACGCAATATTACCCGCAAACACATACCACAATATCTTTTGCGAAATGGCAAATCCCAAACCCATCAATAATCCTGCCAAAAAGTAACGTTTTTCTAATAGCCAAATTAAAGCAAAGCAGCCTGACCAATAGGCTAAGAGGTCGACACGAATATCCGTTGCATAAGCCAAGAAGACATCAGAGGTTAGCAAGATCAGCAAGCTAAAGAGGATAGCGGTTTTGTCGAAAAAACGGGTTAACCAGATAGCGCTTATTGCAAGGCAGCAGACGTTGAAACAGGCAAGCATATTTTTGACGGTAATTAACGTTCCAATACTGTTATGCGAGAAGTAGAAGGGGGGTGACAGCAGGTAGTATCCTAAAACGGTCTTATAAGGCGCAAAATCGCGATAAGGTATATGAGTTTGATATTGCGTGATTAAATGTGCGAACCAAAATTCGTCGACGGAGAAGACGATGTGGTTATTCAAGTAATAAGCAACGACAAGGTAAGCGACACAAAGAATAGCTAACAGACAAAAGTATCGCCGTATGTGTGGTAGTCTATATGTGTCGTTCCGCGCGGTTTCTAACGCGGGATCCAGCACCTTTCCATAATGACACGTGTTGCAAAGACTCTGGATCCCGCACCAGACGACAGTGCGTAAGGTAGATAAAGAGACTGAACGCTTGTATTGCATATAGATTTCCAGTTCGTTACGAATTCGTCTAAAATTATATCAAAAAATCAGGATTTGAAATGACAAATTCGATTGTGGTCTTTATTTACCCCACATCGGCTTGCGATAGCGTTGGTGGGGTTCTTTTGTGGGGCCAGTGTTCTCTGAACATATGCAATTCGCTAATATTGAAACTGGTCACAAGCAGTGCCATTTATTTCCTATTTGCACCATACATGTTTTGTTTCACTCTCAAAAATCGTCTATTTGGCAAAAAATACGTGTGAGCTGATACATATCCATCGCAATTTTCCTTAACTTAGACAGTTGAAAAATAGCTAAAAATACGATCAGCTCATTTTTTTTCAACAAAAAATTTTACAATTAGTTGATTTTAAAAGGATTAAACTCCTAACTGGGGTTTTATTGAAATTTAGGTGGAATTATTGGGAGCATACACTATACTTATCTTGAAAACATAATAAAAAATGTCACGAGTGGAAGCTATCTATGGTTAAATT
>MGYE01000071.1:21090-23626 GCA_001801625.1 Gammaproteobacteria bacterium RIFCSPHIGHO2_12_FULL_42_10 | reverse complement strand
CTATTATCATTGCTAATGCATTTCAAGTATATGGTCGGCTCTTAAAATATATTAGCCGATTTTGGTGGGTGCTTTTGATTGGCGCTTTGGCTAGCATGTGTTATTCAGGGATCGATGCTTGGTTTATTTATTTTTTAAAACCCTTGCTGAATAAAGGGCTTGTTGCGAAGAATCACCATTTTTTGCATTACGCCCCCTTTTTAGTTTTGGGGATTTTTATTTTTCGCGGTATTGCGAGCTTTTTATCTAATTACACGATTGCATCCGCTTCTCGCGGTGTGATCATGTATCTCAGACAAGATTTATTTGCGCATTTATTAAAATTGCCCGCGCGTTATTATGATCATACAACAACAGGGCAAGTGCTCTCTGTTTTGCTTTATGGTGTCGATCAAGTTGCCAATGCTAGTGCTGAAGTATTAACAACAGCGATTCAGGCCTTGTTTTTAATGATTGGACTCGTGATTGTGATGCTGACCACAAGCTGGAAATTGACATTAATGTATTTTGTCATTTTACCATTGGTAACGATCGTGATGCGTGTAGCCAGCTTACATATTCGTCGTCTTAGTTTGAGCATACAAGACTCCATTGCCGAGATGAGTCATCGCGCGGAAGAAAATATCGAAGGGTATCGTGTGGTGCGTGCGTTTGGTGGGCACGAGTATGAAACGCAAAAATTTAATGAGGCAGCGCTCATGAATCGGCAGCGCGAAATGAAAATTGTTGCAGCGCGCACCATCAGTACATCACTCGTGCAATTTTTAACAGCAACCGCTTTATCATTAACGCTTTATGTCGCAACACTTGATATTGCAGATTCTTTGTTGACGCCAGGTGGCTTTGTGGCAATGGTCGCTGCGATGCTGGCCCTTTTAAAGCCCATGAAGGATTTGGCGTTCGTACAAAATAAGTTATATCGTGGTTTGGCGGGCGCACAGGGTGTTTTTGAAATGCTCGATGAAGCACCAGAAGAAGATCATGGCACGCAATCTTTGGTGCGTGCAAAAGGGAAAATTCAATTTTCACATGTCAGCTTTAATTATGCTGACAACAAGGAAGTATTAGAAGATATTCACTTTACAATTGAACCAGGCGAGATCGTTGCACTCGTTGGGCGCTCTGGGTGTGGCAAATCAACGTTGGTGAGTTTGTTGTCGCGTTTTTACAATAATATGACAGGCGAGATTTTGGTAGATGATTTGCCTATTTCCATGTATCGATTAAAAGATTTGCGTCGACAATTTGCATTGGTCTCACAACAGGTTATGTTGTTTCACGATACGATCGCTAACAATATTGCTTACGGACGTTTTGCAGATGCAACAGAGAATGAAATTCTTGCAGCAGCAGAAGCTGCGCATGCGATTGAGTTTATCGAAAAACTGCCGAATAAACTCTCTGCGTTGATTGGTGAAAATGGCGTGCTGTTGTCCGGCGGTCAAAGGCAGCGTATTGCGATTGCGCGCGCCATTATACAAGATGCTCCCATTCTTATTTTAGATGAAGCAACTGCTGCGTTAGATACTGAGTCGGAACGTTCTATTCAAATTGCTTTAGAAGCACTAATGAAGAATCGCACAACCATTGTGATCGCACATCGTCTTTCTACAGTTGAGCATGCTGATAAGATTATTGTGATGGATGCAGGGCGCATTGTTGAAACGGGTCGTCATACGGAATTATTGTCACGCGATGGATATTATGCAAAATTATATCGTATGCAATTTAGAGAAACATCACAAGATGCAGTACGACTGTGATTGCAATATAGGTTACATTTTCAACTACATCCGCGTGATGCTGAAAGTTTGAGGTGTGCATGATGCGATATTGGTATCGTCGTTCAACGCATATTATTCTGTGGCCACTGATTCCACTTGCCTGGCTTTTTCAATGCATTGTCAGTGTGCGTCGTTTTTTATATCGTCATCACCTATTCAAAACTGACTCTTTTAATGCACCCGTGATAGTCGTCGGCAATCTTACTGTAGGTGGGACAGGTAAAACACCGTTTGTGATTTGGCTTGCGAATTTTTTAAAAGCAGAGGGTTACTCGCCAGGCATTGTGAGTCGTGGCTACGGTGGAAAATCACGTAAAAGACCGTATCGTGTGATGCCGAATACACTTATTCAGGAAGCCAGTGATGAAACATTGCTGATTGCGCGAAAGACAGCATGCCCCGTTGTGATTTGCAAAGATCGTATACAGGCTGTGCGTGCTTTATTGCAGGAAACATCCTGTAATATTGTGATTTCAGATGATGGTTTACAACATTATCGTATGGATCGCCGTTTTGAGATTGTGATTGTTGATGGCAAGCGTTTATTCGGGAACCATCGGTTGCTTCCTGCGGGCCCATTGCGAGAGCCTTTGGCACGCCTAGAAGAGGTGCAGCTTGTTGTTGTGAATGGTGGTGAAGGCGCCCATTCGATGTCTTGTGTGATCGATGAATTGGTTGCTATACAATCTCATTTGCGTTGTGATTTAGCCGCTTTTCCGCAAAAAACAGTCCACGCTGTTGCAGGCATTGGT